>JAUVDE010000191.1 GCA_030595485.1 Draconibacterium sp. | reverse complement strand
ACCCAAAGTACAAAGCGAATATCAACATTAATACAACGTTGCAAGTTATCTTCAAAATCAAGGTCACCACTCATGGCTTCCCAGTTTCCGTCGAAGGCAATACCAATTAATTCGCCTTTGCCATTAATTACCGGGCTACCCGAGTTGCCTCCGGTAATATCGTTGTCAGTAATAAAACAAGTGCGCAATTTACCATCTTCATGAGCGTATTGTCCGTAATTTTTATCTACCAACAATTCTTTCATTCTTGCAGGTACATCAAATTCGTAATCACCCGGAATTTCTTTTTCTAAATAACCATCAGTAGTGGTGTAATATTTATAAGTTACACCATCGCGAGGATCGTAATCCATTACCGAACCATAAGTTAAACGCATGGTTGAGTTAGCATCCGGATAGAATTTCGTGTCCGGATTCATTTCCATTAAACCTTCAACAAATAATCGTCGTCCTTTTGTTAGTCCTTCACCACCTGAAGCCAGCTCTTTTGAAATATCACGATATTCATCAAAAATTTGTGTAGCAGCCTGAAAAACCATGTCTTTCTTTAAAGCTTTCAAACTTGGCTTATTTAGAAAAGCTTCCATTTCAGCTTTATTATCGAATACCGATTTCTGGAACATTTTTGCTGTGTATTTAGCAAAGTCTCCTTTGTATTTCCCATTAACGTCGGCAAAAAATGCAGGATGATAATTTGCCTTGTTTACATCGTTATAAATTTTCATTAAGGCAGCAACTACTTTTTCGTCGGTTTCAGCACTGTAGTCTTTATAAAAACCATCTAGCGATTTTTTCATCCCTTCGGTAACTTTGGCAATTTTCTCTTTGTTTCCTTCCGGATCTTCTAAAAGACTGGCCAATGGTTGTGCGCGGTTTGCAAACAAGAAAATTTCGGGACCATAAAGCATTGATTCCATCAAATACTGACGTGCTTTGTCAGCTTCAATCTCTTTGTATTTTTCTTCAATTAGACTTAAGGCTTCACCATATTTAGCTTTACGATTTGCATCGGCATTTACCCAAGCTGTAAATTCGTCTTCCAGCTCTTTTTTCTGAGCTACAATTCCTAGGTTTTCCAAAGCCCCGTTCTGGCCAATTGCATTTTTATAATAGTTAGCACTGCGCGCGTGTTTCGATGCATACTGGATTTTTGCTTTTTGGCTGGTTGCCATGTACTCAGCAATAATGTCCAATTTTTTCTCGCGAACCTCAATACGCGATGCGTTGGTAACTTTCATGGTATAGTCAATGCCATACGATGTTTTATAACGGTTGGTTCCACCAGGGTAGCCAAATACCATTGCAAAATCACCTGCTTCAACACCTTTCAATGAAATTGGTAAGTGGTGTTTTGGCTGAAAAGGAACGTTGTCTTTCGAGTAGTCAGCAGGTTTTCCATCCGCATCCGCATAAACACGAAACATTGAAAAATCGTTGGTGTGACGAGGCCACATCCAGTTGTCGGTGTCGCCACCAAATTTACCCAATGCTTGTGGAGGTGCTCCAACCAAACGAACATCTTTAAATGTTTCGCTTACAAAAAGAAAATATTGATTTGAATTGAAAAAATCTCTCACATAAACTTCGTAGTGCGTATCACCTTTTGCTTCCTTAGCAAGCTCTCTTGTTTTTACTGCAATTTTCTTAGCTCTTTCACCTTCACTCATTTCGTCGGTAACTTCGGCTAAAACTTTGGCTGTTACATCATCAATACGAACTAGAAAAGTTACAGTTTTGCCCGGGTTCGGGAGTTCTTCTTCTTTCGACATCGCCCAAAAACCATCTTGCAGGTAATCGTGCTCGATACTTGAATGTTTCTGAATTTCGCCAAAACCACAATGGTGGTTGGTTAGCAAAAGTCCATCTTTCGAAATAACTTCGGCGGTACACGAACCACGGTCTAATGCTACAATCGCATCTTTCAGGCTCGAGTTGTTAATGCTGTAAATGTCTTCAGCACTAAGTTCGCAACCCATTTTTTGCATGGTGTTAATATTCAATTTGTGAATAAGTGAAGGAAGCCACATTCCTTCTTTTGCTACTGCTGAACTGAATACAAGAACAGTTAGCAACAGAATTAAATTTAATCTTCTCATTTTATAATTATTGTTTGTTTTTTATCAAGTGTGCAAATATAGTTAAGCAATTGTCTTAACAATGTGATATTTATCGCATTTGTAACCGAACATTGTCGCAAATAATGACTTGTTCTCTTTCTGTAAATTGGTGGATAATAAAAAGGCTTGCAATTTTATTCCCCGGTTTGGTTTCATCATATGTATCGGGAAAGGATAAAAAATTACAGGCAAACCTTATTTGTTTTTTACAAAATTCGCTTGTTAACAGCGTCGTTAAAAATACCTAAACATCAGTGGTATTAATCAATTGTTGTTAAATTTGCACTTCAAAATAAATTTAGGTGGAAGAGAAGAAGAAGTTATACGACAGATTAAAGAACCAGTACCGCTTAATTGTATACAACGATACAACCTTTCAATCGGTGTGGAGTATGAAACTCTCTCGCTTGAAAGTTTTTACTGTAACCAGTTTGTTGTCAGCAATTATTGTAGTCTTGGTAATCTTGTTAATTGCCACCACCGGGTTACGCGAATATATTCCTGGTTATCCGAAAGCTGAGTATCGCCAAATGTTGGTACACAATGCATTAAAAGTCGATTCTTTAGAGCAAGAATTGGTCAAACGCGACCAGTTTTTTAAAGGTATTCAGGCAATTATGGCAGGCGAAGTACCTGAAGATAATCTTTCAATTCAGGAAGAAACTCAAAAAGATCAGGTTGATTTTCAGGAATATAATCATGATTCTGTTTTTCAGGATAAATTATTAGCTGAACAACTAAGTTTGTCTTTACAAAGTTCCAACGAAAACTCTCAGGGAATAAGTCAGATACATTTTTTTGTGCCCTTAAAAGGTGTGGTTACCGAACATTTTAAGGCCACTCCCGACCATTTTGGTATTGACTTGGTAAGCGAGCCCAATGCGCGTATTTCAGCCATTTTAGGCGGAACAGTAATTTTCTCGGGCTGGACATTGGAAACCGGTTACGTTATTTATTTACAACACGAGGCTGATTTGGTTTCGGTATATAAACACAATGCCGAGTTGCTGAAAGGATTAGGCGAAAAAGTAAATGCAGGCGAAGCCATTGCCATTGTTGGAAATACGGGCGAACTTTCAACCGGGCCACATTTACATTTCGAGCTTTGGCACAAAGGTTCAGCAATAGATCCCGAACAATACATAGATTTTTAAAATCGAATTCAGGTTAAAATGAAGAAAAGAATAGCAATTCTTGGCTCAACGGGATCAATTGGTACGCAATCGCTTGAGGTAATTGCACAAAACCCCGATGCTTTTGAAGTGGAAGTACTTACTGCCAATAATAATGTTGAATTGTTGGTGAAGCAAGCAAAGCAATTTCAACCCAATGTGGTGGTTATTGCCAATAAAGAAAAATACAGTTTCGTATCTGAAGCTCTATCAAACGAAGACATAAAAGTTTATGCCGGAGTTGATGCCTTAAATCAAGTGGTTGAAATGGATACCATCGATTTGGTGCTGACGGCTATGGTGGGCTACTCGGGTTTGGTGCCTACTTTTAATGCGGTTAAAGCCGGGAAAAATATTGCATTGGCTAACAAAGAAACACTTGTTGTTGCCGGCGAAATTATTACTAAAATTGCACACGAAAAAAAGGTTGAAATCCTTCCGGTTGATTCCGAGCATTCAGCCATATTCCAGTGTTTGGTAGGCGAATTTATGAATCCTATCGAAAAAATTATCCTCACTTGTTCTGGTGGTCCTTTCCGTGGAAAATCAATGGACGAGCTGCAGAATGTAACGGTTGACGATGCTTTGGCTCACCCCAATTGGGATATGGGTTCAAAAATCACCATCGACTCGGCAACGCTCATGAACAAGGGTTTTGAGATGATTGAGGCACGCTGGTTGTTTGGATTGCCAGCATCAAAAATCGACGTTATTGTGCATCCGCAATCAATCATTCATTCCATTGTTCAGTTTGAAGATGGTTCGATGAAAGCACAAATGGGTTTGCCCGATATGAAATTACCTATTCAATATGCTATTGGGTTTCCGTATCGCATAAAGAATAACTTCCCGCGTTTCAACTTTTTAGATTACCCGTCGCTGGATTTTGAGCAGCCAAATACAAAAATTTTTCGTAACCTTGCACTCTCTTTTGAGGCAATGGATAAAGGCGGTAATGTTCCGTGTGTGTTAAACGCTGCAAATGAGATAGTTGTTGAGGCATTTCTGAAGCGAAAAATCAAGTTTTTAGAGATGTCGGATATCATTGAAAAAGCCATGAACAAGCTTGCTTTTATTAAAAAACCAAGTTTAGATGATTTAATTGATACCAACAACGAAACAAGAAGAGTTACAGAATTGTTAACAGAAGACAGAATTTAAAAAATTGAATGGAAGCGATATTTATTAAAACGGTACAACTACTTTTAAGTCTTTCTATACTGGTTGTGCTTCACGAAGCAGGGCACTTTATGTTTGCCCGTTTATTTAAAACACGTGTCGAAAAATTTTACCTCTTTTTTAATCCTTGGTTTTCGCTTTTTAAAATAAAAAAAGGTGATACCGAATATGGAATTGGCTGGTTGCCGCTGGGTGGCTATGTTAAAATTTCGGGGATGATTGATGAGTCGATGGATAAGGAAGCGATGAAACTTCCGCCACAACCCTATGAATTTAGAGCAAAACCAGCTTGGCAACGTTTGCTGATAATGTTGGGTGGAGTGCTTATGAATTTCATTTTCGCCATGGTAATTTACATCGGTGTTTTATTTGCCTGGGGCGAACAATATTTGCCTACCGAGAATGTAAAATATGGTATTTATGCCTACGAAGCAGCTGAAGAAATCGGTTTTAAAACCGGCGATAAAATTTTAACGGTTGATAATGTGTTTATCGAGCAGTTTAATCGAGTGGTTCCAACCATTGTATTAGACGCTGCTAAAACCGTTCAGGTTGAACGTAACGGACAAAAAATAGATGTTGAAATTTCGGGAGAAGATTTAGCCCTACTTTTAAAAAGTAAAGGTATTTGGGAAGAACGTATACCTTACGATATTCAGATTAGTAAACTGGCAAAAGATTTTCCGGCAGAGCAAGCTGGCCTTTTAGTGGGCGATATGCTTGGTAATATTGATGGGAAATCGTTTGAGTTTTACGATGAGTTTAGTACTTACATGGCTTCGAAAAAAGAATCTGAGGTTGAAATTGCCATCTTGCGCGATGGTCAAAAAATGACCAAAACGGTTAAAGTGGATGCCGAAGGAAAACTGGGTTTTAATCCGGCTTTTAATAATCCCGATGTTTTTGAATATAAAATTATCAAGTATGGATTTATCGAATCGATTCCTGCAGGGATTAACCGTGGTGTGCGAACAACCATTAACTACTTAAAGCAATTTAAGCTTATATTCAATAAAGAAACAAAAGGTTACGAGTCCTTGGGCGGATTTGCCACTATTGGTAATATTTTTTCACCTACCTGGGATTGGGGTCACTTTTGGAATATGACGGCATTTATCTCTATTATTCTTGCAATTATGAACCTACTACCTATTCCTGCGCTTGATGGAGGACACGTAATGTTCTTGTTTGGTGAAATGATTACAGGTAGAAAACCAGGAGAGAAATTTTTGGAGTATGCACAAATTGCTGGCATGGTTTTACTTTTAGGCTTGGTGCTTTATGCCAACGCTAACGATATTATAAAAATGATAAACGGTACTTTTTAAGTATCGGATAAATAAAAAATACTATTTTTGTTGTTGAACCAATTAACGAATTGTCATGAATTTATTTGTAATAGCAGGATTTGTTGGGCCTCAGGAAATAATAATAATCTTAATTATTGTTTTACTTATGTTTGGTGGACGTAAAATTCCAGAATTAATGAAAGGCCTTGGAAAAGGGATGAAGGAATTTAAAGCAGCCACAAAAGATGATGAAGGTGACAAAGACAAATCAGACGCTGAAAAAATTGAAAAGTAATTAATATCGAATATGATATTATAAATCCTGTTCTGGTAGAACGGGATTTTTTTTGATAAAATGTATGAGTAACTGTGTCTTTTAAGACGGGTTTGCTGATTTGGAATACCAGTGGTTTTTATTCAATTTTGTAACTTAAACTAAATAGAACCAGTTTGTTAGAATCCTTTGCATCCTTTCGCTAAAGGTTGGGGTTGCTAAAATAAACTGGTAAGGTTTTTGTTAAACAATCGAAAACTCATTAAAGCTGATTAAAATGAACATCAAATTTACCCACCTTTTAATGGCCCTTGTGGCTTTTGCATTTATGGCTTCGTGCTCGTCGGATTCAACGATCTTGCACAAAAATATTACCGGAAGAGCCGGTGAGCTGGTTGTTGTAATTTCTACTAAATCGCGGGAAGGTGTTCCCGGAAAAGTTATTCGCGAAACCTTGGCGCAGTCGCATGTTGGCCTGCCACAAGATGAACCACTTTTTGATGTAATTGATGTGCCGCCGGCAGCTTTTAAGGATATTTTCAAAAGTACACGAAACATTGTGCACACTACTATTTCATCAACTGTTTCCGAACCGGGTGTATAT
>JAUVDE010000258.1 GCA_030595485.1 Draconibacterium sp. | reverse complement strand
TATTTAAAAATATTTTGGCGCAGTCAGATTGTTTATTATCCTTGTTCCCTTTGGGTTGTCAGGGTTTCCCATATATTTCTTAATATTTTCTTGAATTATCCCGATAGTTCTATGAAAATATTAATCGTCTATGAAAAACCCAGACAATCTTGATGCGAAGTAATTATTAGAAGTCCCCTTTAGTTTCAGGAAGGAAATTTAGTCCCTATTTGTTCATCCAAACTTTTCAACAAGGCCATTCACTTATGACTGACCTTTTAAGCTCCGTTCTTTCAAAAATAAAATAGAATGGAATAATGAACGACTAAAAATCATTGCAATAAAAAGGTAAAAAGCCGGATGAAACCGTTGAGGAATAAACGCACAACAACAAATAAATAAAATCAACCAAATAGAAACAAATACGTGATAGTACTTTACAAAAGGTCGCCACTTTTTTACGCGTAAGATTATCGCAAAAAGCAGGTTAGCCGGCAAAGCCCAAAGCAAGTTATAATTGGGGCTCATGGCCGGATGTTCAGAAAAAAGGGCCATCCATGCCATCACAACACCCATAACACCAGTTATTCCATAAATAAGATAATCCAATCTAATTTTCATTTCACTCCTTCGGAACTGTTTGTATGAAAAGAAGGCAAAAAGTAGCGCACAAACTAAAAACACAACAAATGGACTCACTAATAGAAAAGACTTATACTTTGAACTCGAAGATTGATAAATAGTAGTTGTTTTTTTAACGACTGGAATATTCCCATTAGTTTTTACAGCTTCAGCCAAATGATTCATTAGGTAATCGGGCAAAAGCATTTCTTCCCAAAACGTTGCTTCTCTATCCGATTCGGAACTTACCACCAAATCAATCCCAAAAGTTAACCACAACAATTTGCCATGATAATCGTCTACCAATTGACGAAGTGTTTTATGACTGTGTTTTTCTTCGTCAAAAGTAAGCCCGCCTTCAATATTGTTTGCCAGTACATCACGAACTCGCGTGGCACAATTATCGAAAAAAAAGTTATATCGGTAAACCCGGTTTTCGGGTTTGGCATTCCAGATCAAAAAGTCAACAATTTTTTGCTTTTCGGTAGGTGTAAGTTCAAGAGTCTGCTCGTAAACACTCCGATTCTTTCTTTTATAACTGTTTACAAAAGACTCGAAATTATAAGCTGCCAATAAATAATCGGTTTCGCCCGAGGCAAAACGATAAGCAAAATTAGGCGCTTCAAAATCGTAAATTCCGTAATTAAAAGCAAGGTCGTAATTGTGTATTTCATCTTTAACACGAATAGCCGTGTGGCCATAGGCGGTAGCCGCACCATTACCCGGGGCACACGTAATTAAGCTAATTTCAGCTTGCTCTGAAAGCTCGAATGCTATGCTTTTATTGACTCCAAAGAACAACAAAAACAGCAGCATGCCAAGGCATAAAAAATGGCCCTTATTTATCTGAAAACACTGTTTCACTTTATTCAATTTTAAAACTCCAATAAAGGAACAAAAAGCAAAAACACCCAACAACGGTTGTCCAATATTTTAATTTAGACTGGTTCCACATTAGGATATTGAATTCTTTTTCCAATCTTTGCAGCGAATTATTTATTTAGATGTGAGTAATGAGTAGATAGTAATGAGACTATTCTCATACTGCAAAAGTAGTTTCGTTGTAGTACGTCATGCTGAAATTATTTCAGCATCTCCTAGAAATGGATTCCGAATGCGTCAACAGACGGACAGAACTAAGGGGAGCCAGATAGGATTGACAAAGAGGACTTTTTTCACATCTGACAGAAAGCAGAGAGGATTATATGAGTTGTAATGGATGTTCATTTAATAATTCAACAAGTACTGTAACAAAAGGATACGACTGGCTTAGTGATTTGCCAGACACCACTGATAAGTCGGATATTGTTGAAGTAAAGTTTAAAACGACCCGAAAAGAATACTACAAAAACTTAGAAAAGTTGCCATTAAAACGTGGCGATAAAGTTGTTGTAGCTACTTCGCCGGGACACGATGTTGGCGAGGTTACACTCACCGGGTATTTAGCTGAAAAGCAATTTAAACATCGTATAAAAAACCCAAGTAGATATACCTTAAATGTGGTTTACCGGAAAGCTTCGGTAAGCGATTTGGAGAAACTCAAGGAAGCACGCGATCGTGAAAAACCGACCATGATTCGTTCTCGTAAGGCAGCTACCGAATTGGGTTTAAACATGAAAATTGGTGATGTAGAATTTCGTGGCGACAACAAAAAAGCCATTTTCTACTACCTTGCTGAAGGACGTGTTGATTTTCGCGAACTAATTCGTGTTTACGCACGTGAGTTTCATATTAAAGTTGAAATGAAACAAATTGGTGCACGCCAGGAAGCTGGTTTAATTGGTGGAATTGGCTCGTGTGGCCGCGAATTATGTTGCTCGAGTTGGCGAACCGATTTCTCAAGTATTTCGTCAGATGCTGCATTAAAACAAGGACTTTCGCCATCGGCACAAAAAATGGCTGGTGCGTGTGGAAAATTAAAATGCTGCTTGCTTTACGAGCTCGACAACTACATTGAAGCCAGAAGTGAATTCCCACGCCAACTGTTAAACCTTGAAATTGCAAAGGGAATTGCCAAACCTTTTAAAACCGATTATCTGAAAAAAGAAATTTGGTATATGCTGGAAGGTAGCTTGGGCGTTTCTTTTAGCCTATCGCTAAAAGAGGTAAAAGATATTATTCAGAAGAATAAACGTGGTATACAACCCGAAGTTGAAACCGTTGCACCGCCGGCACAGAAAGAAGAGACAACAAGTAAAGTTACGCTAAACGAGAGTTTAGACCGTTTCGACACAAAAAAACCGAAGCCAAAACGCAAAAACAATAAGCGCCGAACTAACAATCGTCCCAAAACAAACAACAACAACAACAACAACAACAATAAGAACAAGGAGAAATTTACTGTAAAAAAGAATATCTAAATGAATGGCTGTAATAAGGCCGCTATTTTTTTCTGATAACGGTCATCCCGTCGCGCAAAGGAAAAATAACCTTTTCAACACGCGGGTCGTTTTTAATTTTTGTATTGAATTCTAAAATACCAATGGTTTGATGATCGTCGGGTTTGGGTGTATCCAATACTTTACCACTCCACAAAGTATTATCGGCGATAAGGTAGGCACCACTTGCCATTTTATCAATTAGTAAATCGAAATATTGTACATACTCACGCTTATCGGCGTCAATAAAAACCAGGCCGAACGAATCGTTTAAGGTTGGAATGATTTCCAGTGCCGAGCCAATGCGTTGCTCCACACAATCCTCGATTCCTGCTTTGACGAAGTATTTTTTTGCCAGCGTTTCCAATTCATCGTCAATTTCAATGCTTACCAGCTTGCCTCCCTTTTGTAAACCTTTTGCCAAACAAATAGCCGAGTAACCCGTAAAAGTTCCTAATTCCAAAATAGTTGCAGGTCGAATCATTTTCGATAGCATACTAAGCACCTGACCTTGCAAGTGACCCGAAATCATACGCGCCCCAATTACTGTCAGGTTTGTTTCGCGATCGAGCTCAGTCAAAACCTCATCTTCAGCATCAATATGATTTAGAATGTAGTTATCTATTTCTTTCAACCTGTTCATACAATACAATCGTTTGCAAAATTTTACTTATAAATTAGCGTACTCATTTGTTTGTTGTTGAGTATCAAATTCGCTACTTCCTGAATATCATCGGCCGTAATTTCCTCAATTCGTTTAAAAACCAAACGCAAAGAATCAACTTTATCGTAGAGCATATAACTTTTACCAATGGTAAGCATTAAATCTTCGCGGCTCTCGGTTGAAATTGCAATTTGCCCAATTAGCTGTTTTTTAGCTCTACTTAGCTGAACTGCTCCCAGTTTTTTATCGCGTAACAAGCTAAATTCTTTTTGCACCAAAGCCTGTGCTCGTTCAAGGTTCTCTTTGTCGGTACCAAAATATACGTTAAACAAACCGGTATCGGAATAAGCTGTGTAACTCGATTCCACATTATAAGCCATTCCACGACGTTCGCGTAACGCGAGATTCAACCTTGAATTCATGGCTTGTCCACCCAGAATATTATTCAACAACACCATTACAATTCTTTTTGGATGCTGAATGTCGTATGCAATGTTTCCTACAATACAATGCGATTGATAAGTATCTTTCTCTACCGATCTCTTTTCAGGAATATAATTTTCAAACTTTTTACGTGTTGGGATTCGCCTCTTTTCAGACAAATCGCCAAAGTTTTTCTCTAAAAGTTTTATTAGTACATTAAAATTGCAATTTCCAACCGAGCTAATTACAATTTGGTCGGTGTGGTAATTATTTTCTATAAAGCGATGAATAGATTCACGGTTAAATTTCAGAAGATTTTTCTTTGTGCCTAAAATATTTCGGGCAATTGAATGCCCATCAAAAACCAACTCCTCGAATTCATCAAAAATCAATTCCGAAGGAGAGTCTTTGTACGAATTTATTTCCTCGAAAATGACCTCTTTCTCTCGTTCCAGTTCTTTTTCAGGATAAACACTGTTCAATAAAATATCTCCTAAAAGGTCGGCTGCCCGTTCGTAATATTCGCTTAAAAAAGTAGAAAAAAGTACTGTTTCTTCTTTCGTTGTGTATGCATTTAACTCACCTCCCACCCCTTCTATTCGACTCAGAACATGGAAGGCTCTGCGTTTTTTGGTTCCCTTAAAAACTGAATGCTCAATAAAATGAGCCAATCCGTGCTCATTTTTTTTCTCATCGCGCGACCCGGTATTAATCAACACACCCAAATGTGCCACAGGAGAATCGGTATTCAAATGAATAATTCGAATGCCATTTTTCAATGTATGTGTCAGAAAATC
Organism: Draconibacterium sp.; assembly: GCA_030595485.1. Lineage (GTDB taxonomy): Bacteria > Bacteroidota > Bacteroidia > Bacteroidales > Prolixibacteraceae > Draconibacterium. Next base: position 603 of record JAUVDE010000258.1, on the reverse strand, counting down.
AGAATCAACCATAGGCAAAATTAATCAGCGAGCAAAAGTATAAAAAGAATGGCGTTACACAAAGAATGGCTTTCAATTTGATTTCTTTTTCCATTCTTTCAATTTGAAATAAATTTTCTTTGTGAATTTAAAAAAATGTTTACTTTTGCAACTCCAAAATAAAGGGGTGCCATAGCTCAGTTGGTAGAGCAACGGACTGAAAATCCGTGTGTCCCTGGTTCAATTCCAGGTGGCACCACTTTCAAAGCGCTTTGAGTCTCATGATTCAAGGCGCTTTTTTCGTTTTAGACACTTTCTCAAATACATTTTCAATTCTTCTTTTTTCGCTGGTTTTATTGCAAAAGGTAAACCAAGAGGTAAACCAAAATTTATCATGAATGCAACAATTTGCGTTATCTGTTACAAGTCCAAAACTATAGCAAATGGAGAACACCCTCTTATGATTAGAATTGCAAAATCATGTAAGAACCTGTTCATGATCTTTTACGGCATTATGTTTTTTGAACTAATGAACAAATAAAGGTTCATAATTTATTGTGTTTACCTGTAATTGGCTGGTTATTTTTTTTGATTTTGTGACATGGAATTACAAAGTAGGAATAG
>JAUVDE010000416.1 GCA_030595485.1 Draconibacterium sp. | reverse complement strand
TTATACTGTTTGGCGGTTCCGTTAAACCAAACATAATCGGGTTTAACATTTCGCGCCCAATCGAACGAACCTTTTATCGACATGTAATTATGATTCCCTAGCGAGTCTTCCTCATGAAAAGGGTTGCCATTTTTTAGTTTTCCGGCATCGGACCAACGCCAGGCCATTTTTGTTGAATTCACTTTTGCATATTCTGGAATATGACATGTTTGGCACGCAACTTTGGACCCATGACGGTTTATAACATTGCTAAAATGTGGTGTATTGGTATGGCAGTCTTCGCACGTTGCCCGGTTAACATTACTGGTTGAAACCGAATACAGTTTACCCAATATCTGATGATTTTCAGCCGTATGACAGGCCACACATTCCATATTCATTCCGTTGGCTGCCATGTGTACATCAACATCGCGGCTACAGGCCAGTTGCGCCACTTCAAGGTCGCCATGTTTTACATTGTTACCGCCGCCGCTAAAAAAATGACACGAGCCACAGTTACTTTTTTGCGGACGCCCAACACTTTGAGCAACATTTTTAAGGTTTACCATTCTATCGGGATAACCAGCCATTGATGCACCTTTCAAATATTCTTCGCTATTATCGTGGCAAACCATACAATCCACATTACGCGCGTTAGTAAAGTCGTAATGATTGTTGTCCATTCCAAAACCAATATGGCACTTGGCACAAGCTTTTTCGTTCGCATTCGACCCGATACAAAAGTTATTCAAAACATTCTTTTTTCCACTTGCCGAAACTCCCTCGCCTTTTACATACGACAAACGCTCCCAATTCCAATGAGACGAAGCCATAACTTCTTTATGCGTTTCGGTATGGCACGATAAACATGCTTCGGTTACATCCTGAGGTGTTTCAAAGTCTTTTTGTAACTCAGTAAGTTTATGATGATTTACCGAAGGAACAGGTTTAAATGCATATTTTTGTTTTAGTAAGTCTAATTTCAAATTATAGGTTTCTTCTTTGTGCAATACATTTACCAAAACCAACGAAACAACTACCAAAACAACAACAATAAATATATTTTTATACATAATGCTTTGTTTTTCATAACTATAAGAACAATTAGGAAACCACTTAAGGAACTATTGCTCGTTTAGTTCGCACTGCAAATGTATCTATTTATATACTTAAATCTTTATATATACACATATTTCAACTAATTACTCCACCTAAACATTATGAACAAATGACACAATGCAATAAACCACAGCAACTTACAAAGCAAACATTTGCTCAAATTTAGATTTCATCTAAATAAATTACCTTAATTTATAGGCGCTTGATTCTTATACCATTAAAATGTCAAATTGTACTGGTATAATGCCGATACATATTCAAAGTGCTTTTAGAAGTGAAACGCACTAAAGGCGCATTTTGAATAGTAAACGGTATTATTTCAAAAACAACAGTATAAAAAAAGCCCCTCTGCATAAACAAAGAGGCTTCTCAAATATTTTCGTAGAATAATATACTCAATACACTTCTTTTGTTAAACGCTCAGTAGCGGTCATATAATAACGAGCAAAATTATCGTCTTTCATAAATTCTATTAGTTCAGCTTGCCAAGTTTCGGCTTCTCGGCTTAGCTCCATAATTCTTACTTTGGCAATTAAATCCTCATCATTTTTGCGCTGTGCTTGTACTGCCGGAATAAATTTATCCATCCACACTTCGTAGTTCTCCATTAGTTGCTGTTGTGAACTTGTTAATGGAAATTCCATTTTATCATTTATTACTGTTGCCGACAGTTTGGCTGTACCCACCGCAACTGCACCAACTGTTAACCCTAATTTTGTAAGAAATTGTCTTCTTGATTCTTCGTAGTTTGTATCGTCCATTTTCTAATTCAATTTTTGATTGAAACAATGCATAATTAATATTGTTTGTTCCAGCTTCTTATTTAGAATTCCCCATAAAAAAAGCCCCTCCAAACTGGAGAGGCTTTCAATATATTTTGTTGTCAATCTTTTGACTTCCAACTTCAGTCTTCTATTTCACTTCTTCGAAGTCAACGTCGGTTACTTCACTGTCGTCTTTTGGCTGACCTTGCTGAGCTCCAGCATTTGGGTCAGCTTGTGGTCCTTCTGGTCCACCTGGCTGTCCACCTTCAGCTTGCGAAGCATTGTACATTTCCTGCGAAGCTGCCTGGAAAACTGTATTTAATTCTTCCATTCCAGCGTCAATTGCTGCCATGTCTTTGCTTGCGTGTGCTTCTTTCAGCTTTTTCAATGCATCCTCAATTGGTTGCTTTTTATCAGCCGGAAGTTTATCGCCAAACTCAGTCAACTGTTTTTCAGTTTGGAAAATCAAACTGTCAGCCTGGTTGATTTTGTCAGCTGTTTCTTTAGCAGTTTTGTCTGCTTCGGCATTTGCTTCAGCTTCAGCCTTCATCTTGGTAATTTCCTCATCGCTCAAACCTGAAGAAGCTTCAATTCGGATTGATTGCGATTTACCAGTTGCTTTATCTTTTGCGTTTACATGCAGAATACCGTTGGCATCGATATCGAAAGTCACCTCAATTTGAGGAGTTCCGCGGTGTGCCGGTGGAATTCCGTCTAAGTGGAAACGACCGATAGATTTGTTACCTCCAGCCATTGGACGCTCACCTTGTAGTACATGAATTTCTACAGAAGGCTGATTGTCGGCAGCGGTTGTAAATGATTCCGATTTTTTAGTTGGGATAGTTGTGTTCGACTCAATTAATTTAGTCATTACACCACCCATTGTTTCAATACCCAACGAAAGCGGAGTTACATCTAAAAGAAGAACGTCTTTTACTTCACCGGTTAAAACACCACCTTGAATAGCTGCACCAACTGCAACAACTTCATCAGGGTTTACACCTTTCGAAGGTTCTTTTCCGAAGAAATCTTTCACTTTATCCTGAATAGAAGGAATACGCGTTGAACCACCTACCAAAATTACTTCATCGATATCGCTTGCCGAAAGACCTGCATTTTTTAATGCTTTACTACAAGGCCCCATAGTTGCGTTGATTAAAGTATCAGCCAACTGCTCGAATTTTGCACGCGTTAAAGTTTTTACCAAGTGTTTTGGAATACCATTAACCGGCATAATGTATGGCAAGTTAATCTCGGTTTGCGTAGAGCTCGATAATTCGATTTTTGCTTTTTCAGCAGCTTCTTTCAAACGTTGCAATGCCATTGGGTCTTTACGTAAATCAATAGCTTCGTCGCTTTTAAACTCGTCGGCTAACCAATCGATAATTACTTGGTCGAAATCG
>JAUVDE010000137.1 GCA_030595485.1 Draconibacterium sp. | reverse complement strand
ACGCCCTAGGTTATGTGAAATAAATATATAGTTCCCATCGACCGAAATCTTCATTCCCCGTAGTGCATTACTTCCGTTTGCCAATGGAATATTTTTAATCAGCTCCTCTGTTTCAAGATCGATAATACTAATTTCAGAAGTAACGGTGTCCACATCGGCACGCCCGGCTGTAAGAAAGTTGGCTACAAAAAGGTACTTACCGTTTCTTGATAATTCTACTTGCATAGGTTGGCGCAAAACCGGAATTCGTTTGGTTTCCTTTTTGGCTTTTAAATCGACAACCGAAATATCATTGGAATACTCGTTGGCAACATATGCCTTTGTATTATCGCTGTTACTAACTACATCAACAGCGCCTTTTCCTACTTTGATGATGGCTTTTTGTTTGAGCGATTTTTTATCGGCAATTAACAATTCGCCATCCGAAAAAGAACTTACTACCAATATATGTTTGCCCGCCAGCGTAAGCGCTTTAGGCATATACTTTGTTTCGAGTGTTTTAAATTTTGAAAAATCGTTAAGCGTATAGGCCCGAACCTGATTGGCCGTTTTTCCAGCTACAAAAAGTGTATTTGTAGCCGCTTCAATTTCAAAGTCGGTGGGAGAAAAGTAATCGAAATTCTGAGCTTTTATATTTACAAAAGCCAGCAGAATTATTAGAGTTGAAATAATTTTAATCATTTGGTTTAGTGTCGTAATTCAGTTTACCGTCGGTAATAGCCTGATTATTTTTTTGCTCTATTTGAAGACGGTTTATGTACTTATTTAGTTGCTCTTGCTGCTCCTCACATGGTTTAAAACCCGCCATGTCGGCACGAGGTGTTTCCTGCAATCTTTCTTTTCCTTTTTGAATGATTGCCAGTGCTTCAGTATAAGCAGCTTTCTTCTTTTTAATGTTCTGCAAACAGGGACTTAACGCTGGACGCTCGAAAGTAATTTGTGGCCCAAGTTTTCGACTGTGGCCTGCCAATTTACCAAACTCAACACCACACAACTTACCCAAACGGTTTAGCTCTTTCGAAGTTATTGGGCTGCGTCCGGCAGGGTTGTTGGGGTAAGCCGATTCGTAGAACGGATAATAAATTCCATTCAAGTCTATCCATGTATAAAGGGCTTCCATTTCGTCTTTCGATAGCGAAACATCATGGTGTCCTTTTTCAATAACTGTTACAATATTACTGGCATGCGAACCCCACGATTTAGCTTGCATTATATTGGATGGACCACCGCCAACTCCTGTAATTTGTTTTTTTAACTGAAGGTCGATATAAGAAGCATTAAAGTATGGGTTACGATCGCCGGCCAAAATCAGCTTTTCTCCGGCTTCTTTTCCAAAATCGTGACATTCCACACAATGTTTGTCAAAAACCGGTTGCATGTCGCGCATATAACTATAAAGCTCTGCTTCGTCAGGATTCGATAGTTTGGCAGGCTTTTTTCGCATGGCCGTTGGCATTTTAGAAGCTACAGGAGGAACCATTAAACGGTCTTCGTGACAGCCAATACATCCATTGGTTTCGCCGGGGTGTACAATAACACCACTTCGCATCGACTGTACCATTTTTTTATCTTCATCTAAAAGCTGAAAGAACAAGTAGCGGCTTGAAGGCGCCTCGAAATAAACTGAGCCATCTTTCTCAACCGGAATAGTGCCCAGAACACGTTTGTTTTCGAAACTGTGCCAGTTTACACCCGGTGCCTGTGCCCCTTGTCCGCTCCACGCTGGTTGCGTATAGGTTCTTTTTTCGGGCGATTCAATTACACGAAGGTATTTCACTTCGCCCTTTTCTACGCCTTCCATGTGTGTACTTTCGTAAACATCTTGTACGTAAAAATAACCCGGGGATTCATCAAATTTACGAGCCGTTGGAATATTCATTGGTTTAAACCTCGATTCCAATGGCATGGGGTCGAAACAGCCTTGGTTTTTATCTTCATAAAGCAAGGTTTCATTGCCATCCATATCGAGGGTGTAAAGTGCCATCTTTTCATTTTGAAGATGGTTGCCTTTTTTCTCTTTATATATCGATTTCGAAACCAGGAAATTACTTTCGTTTATTGGAAATGGGTCTTCGTAACGAACATCGAGTTGCATAAATGTATCGTAGTTGCCCTTGCCAATCAAGCTACGTGCTTTCTCGGGCCATATTTTCACAACCGATTGTTCGCCATCTACACCTTTTGAGCGATCGAGTAAAGCCACTGCACCCCAAGGGCGATCGTGGCATGAACCAAAAATACAAAGCATTAAGTTGCTGTTTGGTAATTGACGCGGATCGATAACTCCACCCGGCGAATTCATGTTATTCCCATAAAAAATGGCATGTTTTGTTCCATCGGGATTAACCGTCCAAAGCCCCTGTGCATCGCCAAAGTTACGGTCTATATATTCCCAGCGGTCGTAAATAATTCTGCCATCGTTCATTAATGCAGCATGTCCTTCAAACAGGGTGCTTTTCCCCAGCTGTACAATGTTCGAACCATCGGGGTTCATTCGGTACAGATTAGCCATAATATGGCGGTTGCACATGCAATATTTTGGTTCGCGTGTCGAGCTGAATATAATTTGGCCGTTGGGCAAATAAAGCGGGTCGATATCCGAAACACCTTCAGCATAAGTTAGCTGTTTTAAGTTACTCCCATCCGCATTTATTTCGTAGATATGATAATCATCGGCGATATTTTTTCGATGAGAGAAAAGGATTTTTTTACCATCGAATGAAACTTCAGGGTCACGAACCACTCCTGTTGCCGACTCAATAATAGTTGTAGTTTCTCCTGTTTTTGTGTTCAGAATTTTTAGTGCTGAGCCCGGATCGAATTTTTCAGTGTTTATCTCATCGGTTTGAAATAGCGTTGCACTATTATGGTGGTCGGGAGCATACTGATTTCGAACAATAAAAATCAACTTCTCAGGCAATTCAGTTTTTAACAAAACTGCCTCTCTGCTTCCTCTTTCCTTTAAGTTATCAGAAAAAGAGCTCAAATTCAGTATAGTAAATGCAATTAAAAGGAACAATCCTTTCATATTTTAAGGTATTATTGGTTTACGCCCCGAAAATACAAAAATAAAATGGCTTCACTAATTTGCATTGTTTCCAGACAAATTTCATTTTGAATACCTGATACATGTTTCTTTTCTGTGAAATGAATTTTCTTACTTTCACAAACTCATCTAAAAAAAAGAGCTTATGTTTCAAGCAAAAACGTATATCGAACGAAGAAAAGTATTGGCAGAAAAAGTTGGTAGTGGATTGATTTTGTTGTTTGGCAACGATGAATCGTCGATGAATTATGCCGATAATACCTATCATTTTAGGCAAGACAGTACATTCTTGTATTACTTTGGTATTCAGCACCCGGGTTTGGCTGCCGTAATTGATGTTGATAATCAACGAGAAATTATTTTTGGAAACGACTATACCATCGATGACATTGTTTGGATGGGACCACAGCCAACGATAGCCGAACGAGCAGAAAGTTGCGGTGTGTCGAATGTGCTCCCTTTAAACCGTTTATCTTCTGTGGCAAGTAAAACTTCGAGAATACACTTTTTGCCTCTTTATCGCCCCGAAAACAAAATAAAATTACTTGAGCTAATTGATGTGGCTCCCAAAGATGTGGCGAATACTTTTTCGCTTGATTTGGTGAAAGCTGTGGTTAGCCAGCGCGAATTTAAAAGTGATGAAGAAATTGTGCAGTTGCACCAAGCCGTTGATGTATCGGTTGATATGCATGTTGCAGGTATGAAATTTACCCGCCCCGGTATGACGGAAGCGCAGGTTTGTGCCGAAATTCATAAAGTAGCATTGGCGGCTGGTGGAAATATTTCATTTCCAATTATTGCCACTATAAATGGACAAACCTTACACAACCACTATCATGGAAATACGATAAAGGAAGGCGAGCTGTTTTTAATTGATGCCGGTTACGAAAATACAATGTCGTATTCGGGCGATTTATCGAGTACGATTCCTGTGAGTGCGAAATTTACGTCAGAACAAAAAGATATTTATGAAATTACGCTTGCCTCGCACCAGGCAGCAGTTGATGCACTTGAGTTTGGCAAAGCTTTTAAAAATGCACACATTGCAGCTTGCACAACTATTTTCGATGGTTTAAAAGCCTTGGGTTTTACTAAAGGAAACGCAATGGATGCTTTCGAAGCCGGAGCACATGCTTTATTTTTTCCATGCGGCACAGGACACATGATGGGACTTGATGTGCATGACATGGAAGACCTTGGCGAAGTTTGGGTCGGATACGATGGTCAGCCCAAAAGCAAACAGTTTGGCTTAAAATCGTTACGCTTGGCTAAACCTTTGCAAGCCGGGCATGTTTTTACCATCGAACCGGGTATTTATTTTATCCCTGAATTGATTGACTTGTGGCGCGGACAAAATAAATTTAACGATTTTATTAATTGGGATAAAGTAGATAGCTACCGGAATTTTGGCGGAATTCGTAACGAGGAAGACTTTGTTATGACCAAAGAGGGAGTTAAATTACTGGGAAAAGCCAAACCAAAAACCATTAAAGAGGTGGAGGCTTTGAGAACTTAGAGGAAAACAAGTTGCAGCTTCGATGTTAAATAGGTGAGCCTGTAACACGAAAGCTGTAAGCTCTAAACTTTTCCTACAAAGAAAAAACATACATTTGCCCCAAATTCAGAGAGAATGAAAAAAGGTCTTTTGCTGGTATTTGTAATGCTGTGTTCGCATCTTCTATTTGCCCAAAACGAAATTGGTCCTGAAGGGCACAAATTACTATGGGTAGTACTGCTTGTTGCTGTTATTGCCGGCGTATTTGTTATTACTGCAAAGCCTTTCAAAACAAAAGAAAAAAAGGCCCGACAGCCACTTTTTAAAAACAGAAAGGTGGAGGTGGAACTTACAAAAGATACCTTGTATTATCCCGATTCCTTAACTCTTAAGCTTAAGAATACTGGCAATACTGACCTCGATTTAGACAGGCCACTTTTGGTGTTCGATAACTTTTGGCTGAAGCGAAAATTTAAATTGAAAGGAATGGGGAACCATAGTTTTTATCCTTTGTTTTTAGAGAAGGAAAAAACCCACACTTTGCAAATTGATTTAACCCGTTTCTACGGACATGATAAAAGTCTGAAAAAGTTTCCAAAAGCAAAGGTTATTTTGTCAGATGTAAAAGGTAAAAGACTGGGAAGCAAAGCGGTTTATTTACGTAAAACCTTGTTTAAGTTCTAAATGAGAAACTGGAAATTTAACCATATAGATTTTTCTACTTATCCGGCCTATCTGGAGAAGGATTTAGGTGTGTTTTGGTCGCCCGAAAAAACGACGATTAAAATTTGGGCACCTACAGCTCAGAAAGTTGAGTTACGTCTTTATAAAGATGGTGTTAGTGGTGAGGCTTATCATAAAACCAACTTGCAAAAATCGGTAGCTGGTACATGGGCTACAATATTGAAAGGCGATTATCAGGGGAAATTTTACACCTTTAAAGTAAACGATGGAGAGTGGCTCGAAGAGGTTCCCGGAATTTATGCACGTTGTGTGGGAGTCAATGGTTTGCGTGGAATGATTTATAATCCAAATGCCACAAATCCTGAAGGTTGGATACTGGATAACGGACCACGTTATAGCAGTTTTACCGAAGCTGTTTTGTATGAAACGCATGTTCGCGATTTTTCCATTGCTGAAAACTCGGGTATTATCAACAAGGGTAAATACTTGGGATTTTCCGAAGAGGATACGCTATCTTCAGAGGGAGTAAAAACAGGTTTGGCGCACTTAAAGGAGCTTGGAATTACACATGTTCATTTGCTTCCAGTAAACGATTATTTTACGGTTGACGAAGAAAAACCGCTCGAAAAATACAATTGGGGTTACGATCCGCAGCACTTTAATGCACTCGAAGGATCGTATGCCACCGACCCTTACGACGGACGAAAGCGTATTCTGGAATTTAAAAAGCTCGTAAAAGCTTTGCATGATAATGGTATTGGTGTAATTCTCGACGTGGTGTTTAATCACACTTATTTCGCAAAAGAATCGGTTTTTAATCAAATAGTCCCGGGTTACTTTTACCGTCAAAAATCGGATGGCATGTTTTCCAATGCTTCGGGCTGTGGCAACGAAATTGCTTCTGAACGCGAAATGGTGCGGAAATACATCATCGATTCGATTAAATATTGGGTGGAAGAATTTCATGTGGATGGTTTCCGTTTTGATTTAATGGGGATTATTGATACGATAACCATGCAACAAGTTAGGACCGAGTTAAATAAGATTGACACAGGTTTGTTTTTGTATGGCGAAGGATGGGCTGCCGATCAAAGTCCGATGCCCGAAGAACAACGTGCGGTAAAGTATAACACATCTCAATTACCCGGCATAGCCAGTTTTAACGATGATTTCAGAGATGCCTTAAAAGGTAATCATGGCGATAAAAAATCGAAAGGTTTTGTAAGTGGTCTGATTTTGCGTGAGGAAGCTATAAAGTTTGGCATCACCGGAGCTGTGCATCATCCGCAAATTGATTATGGTTTTATCGAATCGCTGCAGATGCCCTGGGCAAACCAACCCAGTCAATGCATCAACTATGTTTCGTGCCACGATAATTATACGCTTTGGGATAAATTAAAACTAAGCCTTCCAAAAGCATCCGATGAGGAACTTCGAAATCGGGTAAAACTTGCGGGAGCATTGGTGTTGACTTCGCAAGGAGTTCCGCTATTACATGCTGGTATCGATTTTTGCCGAAGTAAAAACGGAAACGGAAACTCGTATAAGTCGCCCGACTCGGTGAATCAATTGGATTGGGATAGAAAAAATACCTATATCGACGTGTTTGAATATTTTCAGAAATTGATTCACTTGCGTAAAAGTCACCCCGCATTTCGTATCTCGAGAGCTGAACAAATTCGTCGCGACCTTAATTTCTGTTCTCAATATCAAATGGGGGTTGTTAGCTATTGTATCGATGGAAAGGCAACCGGTGATACGTGGAATAAGCTTATTCTAATTTTTAACGGAAACGAAAAAGAAGTGGATATTCCTCTTCCGGAAGGTAACTTTCAACTCATTGCAAAAGCAAATATCATTGATGAAATGGGTATTGCAACTATTTGCGATAAAATTGTAGTAGAACCTGTTTCGTTTACCTTACTGGTTCAGGCTGGGGAATTTTGAATTGCTCGGGTGAATTTTCCTACCATTCCCCAAAGTGAGTAAGCTTGAAACGGAACATGATTTTCTGTTACAAATATTGGCTGGTAAGTTTTATGTAAACAATTGTTTGCTACATCATTCGAAAACACTTCAAATCCGGCAGCATTCATAACAAAGTGATCAATAAAACTATATTCTGTATCATTTGGCTGAAGTGCATTTCCGCACATTACAAGCTTTTTATTCATCGACTTACATCGATTAATGATTTCCGCACTTGATTTCGTTTGCGACTTCTCCGCACATATAATAACGTAATCTGCCCAAGAAATGTCCTTGCTGCTTAATCTGTTGATATTTAAATCGAGCAGTTTCTCTTCCCAAATAAGTGGTAAATGAATGGAAATTTCAATAAGGTTAATGTTCTCACTTTTTGATGTAAAAAGGAAGGAACTAACGCGGTCCAAAAAGCTCTTTTGTGTGTTTTCTTTTTCCGGATAAAGCAATAATATATTCATATCGTATTTATTTTCTAATTAACATTATTCAAATAAACGACTATGGTGTTCGAAAAACAATAACTTGGGATTTGTGACTTTGATTAGGTGTATCTGCAGTAGAATTGGGCTATTTGCCATTTATTTGGGATGAATGCCATTGGCCAAAGGGTAGAAAAGAAGAAAAAATGGCTTGTATTGCGCGAAAAACAAGCGTAAAATTGAATAAAGATTGATAGCGTTAAAGTAAAGATATGAGTCGATTTGTTTTAATCTACTCAATAAACTTTGTTCTTAGCTATTTGCTTTTAAAGCTTCTTTAACCTTCAATACATATTGTCTTGAAACATGAATTTGTTGAGGATAATTGCTTAAGCTTAACACCAAACCATCGCTTCCTTTTGCGGCTTTCTGAATGTAGTTTTTGTTTACCATACACGAGCGATGACAACGAACCATGGCAGAATGTTTGGCAAAAAGTGTTTCGGTATTTTTAAGGGTATTCCGAATCAGTTTTTTGCTTACTTTTTCATCTTTAAAGTAAATAACCTCAATGTAATTATTGGCTGATTTAATCAACATAACCTGATTCAGAAAAAGTTGAAAATATTCTGATTTATTTTCCGATTCAAATTCAATTTTAAT
>JAUVDE010000269.1 GCA_030595485.1 Draconibacterium sp. | reverse complement strand
TATATTACCAAAGGAGTTGGTTTTTCCGAATCAGCTAACCAAATATCAAACACATTGCGTTCGTGATCGCCATATTTTTCATCGGCAAAAGTTGCAGGAATTCCGTTAAGGGTTACAGCTTCTAATTTCTGTTCATCTAAATTCACCAATCTACTTTTAAAAGTGCGGTGCAAATTTAGTATTAATTAGAAATTAGAAAAATAATAAGCAAATTGTGCGATATTGGTCTTTAAAAGCTACCAAAAATAGCATGTTTATCAGAGTTAAAATAAATGGTCGAGTAAATATTAAAACCCTCTTTGTTGGTCTGTAGTTTTCGTTCGATATACAACACCGGCTGACCAGGTTTTAAATGTAACAGTTGTCGAAGTTTCACTGTGGGTTTTACAGCTTTTAATTGCTGCTCGCCACCTAAGATTTCAATCTGATAATGTTTTCTGAGAATTTCAAAAAGCGATTTATTCTCGAATGAGCGCTGTGTAATACGTGGTAAAAAAAGATTCGGCAAATGGTTTACATCGTAAAAAACAGGCTCGTCTTCTACATAACGCAGACGCTCCATATAAACACAACCCGACTCTTGCTCCAACTCCGAAAGTTCAAAAGGAAAATCTTCCGACCAAGTTTTTACAATCGGTTTTTGCAGAATGTCAGTTTTTAAATAACGTACACCAACTGCCGATGCAGTTCCTGCAATCGACAAAATTCCGATATTCTGTGGTGGTTTCCTCACAATACTCCCCTTTCCTTGCTTTTTCAAAATAAGACCATCTTTCACAAGCGTTTCCAGAGCCTGCCGAACAGTTGGTCGTGTAATTCCATAGGTAGCACAAAGCTCATTTTCAGAAGGTAATAAATCACCCTCACTATAAACACCCCTTACAATGTGCTTGCGAAGAATCTCGTATAGTTTTCGGTATTGTGGTATGTTATCCATTGACTCCTCAAAGTTAACTAATTTTTAAACATTCAAAACAACTTGTATATACAAGTTAGAAAATATACTTTTACAAGCGAAAGTTATTTTAATTTTTATTTAGCTACTATTCAGCTATTTAAATATTACCAATATTTTTATTTGTATTTACAAGTTATGCAAATCAATAAAACTAATAATATATGGCAGTACCTGTAATCATGCCGCGCCAAGGACAATCAGTTGAATCCTGTATTCTTGGACAATGGTATAAAGAAGTAGGTGAAGAGGTGAGCGAAGGCGACATTCTATTCTCTTACGAAACAGACAAAGCTTCTTTTGAAGAAGAAGCACAAGAGAGTGGTATTCTTCTGGCTACTTTCTTTGAAGAAGGTGATGAAATTCCGGTTCTGGAAAACGTTGCCGTTATCGGAAAGGCAGGCGAATCATTCGAAGAATTCAAGCTGGGCGCCGAAACCACAGTTGAAGCACCTACAGAAAACGTTGTTGATGAAGCACCAAAAGTAGTTGAGTTTGAAGTAACAGAAACAACTTCCGATTCAAGAATTCGTATTTCGCCTTTGGCAAAAAAGATGGCAATTACGATGGGTGTAGATATTCAAACACTTAAAGGCTCCGGCCCTCATGGAAGAATTATTGCCCGCGATGTTGAAGAAGCTTCGAAGATAGTTAAAGTAGCGGCACCAGTTGTTGTTACAACACCAACTCCAAAAGCTGCTCCAGCTCCAGTCGTTCTTGGATCGGGCGACGACTTTGAAGTAAAAGCTATTCCAAATATCCGCAAGTTAATTGCAACAGCAATGCACCAGTCGCTTCAAAACTCTGCACAGCTAACGCACCACATGAGTGCCGATGCGCGCAAGATGATGAAACTGCGCAAGAAATTCAAGAAACAATTTGCTGATGGTGAAATCAAACAGAATGTTACCATTAACGATTTGGTTTGTTTTGCAGTAATTCGTGCTTTGGAGAAATTTCCACAAGTAAATACACAATACTTTGGCGACCAAATGAAATGGTTCAAGAAAGTTCACCTTGGATTGGCGGTTGATACCGAACGTGGATTAATGGTTCCGGCGCTTAAAAATGCCGACGACCTTTCAATTTCCGGTCTTTCTGGTCAGCTAAAACAATTATCGACTTCAGCACGTAATGGAAATGTAAATCCAGATTTGCTAAATCCTGCTGCTGCAACTTTCACTGTTTCGAATCTTGGAAATTATGGTGTTGAAATGTTTACGCCGGTAATTAATTTACCACAAACAGCAATTTTGGGAGTATGTACAATCGTTCCTCGTCCGAAAGAAATTGAAGAAGGTGTTTACGGTTTTGTTCCAATGATGGGACTTTCGTTAACCTACAATCACCAAGCATTAGACGGAGGTGAAGCAACACTTTTCCTTGCAGAGATTAAGAATCAAATTGAAAATTTAGAAGTTTAAAAACCGTTGCACGTTACAAGTTACATGTTGCAGGAAAACAAAACCTGAAACTTGAAACCTGGAACATGAAACATAAAATAAAGTAAAATGCCAAAAGTACAATATATAAATCCGGATGATGTTCGTAAACCGGGACAGATAGAATTCAAGCCAATTCCTGTAAACCAATACAGCAAAACGGTTGAAGAAGAGAAAGAGAATTTCTCGAACGAAGATTTAGTGCGAATTTACAACGACATGGTAGTGATTCGCGAATTCGAAACTATGTTAAACCTGATTAAAACTCAGGGTGTTTACAATGGTGTTGAATACAATCACCCCGGACCTGCTCACCTTTCTATTGGACAGGAAGCAGCTGCAGTTGGTATGGCCTACACTTTAGGAGTCGACGATTTTATCTTTGGTTCGCACCGTAGTCACGGCGAAATTCTTGCAAAAGGATTATCGGCAATCGACAAATTAACTGATGAGCAGTTAGTTGAGATTATGGATACTCATTTTGATGGTATTACTGCTGCTCCTGTTAAAGCAGGACACACCGGAACTACCAAAGAATTGGCAGTTAAATTTTTGGTTTACGGAACATTGGCTGAGGTTTTTGCTCGTGCGACTGGTTTCAATAAAGGTTTAGGTGGATCGATGCACGCTTTCTTTACACCATTTGGTGTTTATCCAAACAACGCAATTGTTGGTGGATCGGGCGATATTGCAGTTGGTGCAGCTTTATTCAAAAAAGCAAACCGCAAAGAGGGTATTGTGGTTGCCAATATTGGTGATGCTTCAATGGCTTGTGGTCCCGTTTGGGAAGGTTTATCTTTTGCTACCATGGATCAATTTACTGAACTTTGGGAAGGCGATATGAAAGGTGGTTTGCCACTTATCGTAAACATTATGAATAACCAGTACGGAATGGGTGGACAAACTTGTGGAGAAACCATGGGTTATGATGTTGCTGCTCGTATTGGTGCAGGTGTTAATCGCGACCAAATGCATGCCGAGCGTGTTGATGGTTACAATCCCTTAGCCGTAATTGATGCTTACAAACGCAAAAGAAAAATCATTGCAGAGAAACGTGGACCAGTTTTACTCGATATATTAACCTATCGTTACAGCGGTCACTCTCCATCCGATGCTTCGTCATACCGTTCGAAAGAAGAGGTTGAAGCATGGGAAGCACAAGATTCAATCATTTGGTTCGGAAAAGAATTGGTAAAAGCTGGTGTTGCAACTGAAGCTGAATTGGAAGCCATCAAAGCCGGAACTACTAACTTGATTACTTCTTCGATGAAGTTGGCTATCGACGATGAAATTTCGCCACTAATGGACGTTAAAACTCAACCAAATTTAATTGGTGAGATGATGTTCAGCAACCAGTCGGTTGACAAAATGGAAGATCGCCCAGTTGAAGTGAATCACCCAATGGAAGAGAATCCACGCGTTAAATCACTGAAAAATAAAGAACGGTTTATGTTTGACAAAAACGGAAAGCCATTCTCAAAAATTAAAACATACGGATTAAAAGATGGTCTTTTTGAAGCTATTGTTGACCGCTTTTATAAAGACCCAACCTTAATTGCTTACGGTGAAGAAAACCGTGACTGGGGTGGTGCATTTGCGGTTTACCGCGGATTAACTGAAGCGCTGCCATACAACCGTTTATTTAACTCGCCAATTGCCGAAGCAGCAATTATTGGAACTGCCATTGGTTACGCCATGTGTGGCGGTCGTGTTATTCCTGAAATTATGTATTGCGATTTCTTGGGACGTTGTGGTGATGAAGTTTTCAACCAGCTACCAAAATGGCAGGCAATGAGTGGAAATGTATTGAAAATGCCGGTAGTAATCCGCGTTTCGGTAGGTTCGAAATATGGTGCACAGCACTCGCAAGACTGGACAGCTTTAGCAGCTCACATTCCAGGTTTAAAAGTAGTATTCCCGGTTACACCTTACGATGCAAAAGGTTTAATGAACACTGCATTACAAGGAACCGATCCGGTAATTTTCTTCGAAAGCCAGCGTTTATACGATATTGGTGAGCAATTCCACGAAGGTGGAGTTCCTGAAGAATATTACGAACTTCCGTTTGGCGAGCCAGATGTAAAAAGAGAAGGTAAAGATGTTACCATTTTAACAATTGGTGCAACCTTATACCGAGCCTTGGAAGCAGCCAAAACTCTGGAAGAAAAATACAATTTATCGGCAGAAGTGATTGATTCGAGATGTATGGTTCCGTTTAATTACGAGCCAGTAATTGAGTCTATCAAGAAAACCGGGAGAATAATTATCTCGGGTGATGCTGCAGCGCGTGGTTCATTCTTACGCGATATGGCTTCGAACATTACCGAACTAGCATTCGATTATTTAGATGCACCACCAGTAGTAGTTGGTTCGCGTAACTGGATTACTCCGGCTTACGAATTGGAAGATGCTTTCTTCCCACAGCCTAGCTGGTTTCTTGATGCAATCAATGAAAAAATTCTTCCTTTGGAAGGACATATTAACACAAGTGATTTTACCGAAGCGGAACAATTGGACAGGAACGCGAGAGGTATTTAAATTTCTCGGTGGCAGCCCAATTCAGGACTGGGCAGCCACCATTATAAAAACAAAAGAATCCGGTTTCGAAAGAGATCGGATTTTTTGCTTTTTTCCAAACTCTCTCCAAAAGATTTCTTTACAAAAACTGCAATAAATTATTTCGTATCTCTATTTCATTAATTGTGAATTATTAAATTATGCTTTAATAACCGTCATAAAACGATGTTTCCCTAAAAGGAAATATTTATTACCTTTGTATAAACTGTTTTTAATGATTAAGTATGCAATAATATTTTTAGAATGGGCTAAAGAATTCCTTGATACTCTTGATGACAAAACAAGAAAAAAAGTAATATACAATGTTTGGAAATCAAGAGATTTTAATGACCCGGA
>JAUVDE010000357.1 GCA_030595485.1 Draconibacterium sp. | reverse complement strand
AGGGTCATTCATGTTTCCCCACTTAAATACATCCATCAGATTATGGTACATTAAATCGGTTTCAACTTTACCAAACTGCAATGTTTGTGGCGAACTTTTTGTTTTTATCGGAACCAAACGATAAGCAAATCCTTCTAACTGGAAATAGTCCTGTAGATTCATGTACTTACTTCGTGGAACAGTAATCGACCAATAAATAGGGCGCTCCCAATTATTGGTTGCCAACAAATCAAGAATCATCATTTCGTCTTTCGACAACATGGTTTTGTTCGACAAATCAATAACAATTTCATCCACAATATTATCGTAGTCTTTTGGCTCAACCACCTTATTTCGAATTACAGCTTCTTTATCAACTTTAAAACGAATTATTTTTTTCGGAAGATAAGCTGCATTATCGGCTTGCTGAAGTTTGGTTGCCGGATTGTCGTCGGCAATAAAATTAACTGCTTCTTTTAAACCAACACTGTTGCGTTTAATCCTTGGATTATCGACAATATAAACAGCATCACGTGTTCCGGTGCGGTACTGCTCGGGACGTAAAGTATATGGTAGCGGTGCCGACTCGTACGACTGGCGACGCATTTGATTGATGTACCAATCGGTTTGCAAATAACTTAAGTTACATACACGAACGTCGGTACGAACACCTTCCACTTCCTGATTATACCACAAGGGGAAAGTATCGTTATCGCCATTGGTGAAAATTACACCATTGGGTTTACATGTATTCAGATAATTTGCACCAAAATCGCGGGCAGTGTAACGTCCAGAGCGGTCGTGGTCGTCCCAGTTTTCAGTAGCCATCAATCCGGGAACCAACACAAGAGCAACTAATCCGGTTGCACCTGCAGCAATGGTTTCGGGTATATATTTTTTCAGAAATTCGGTAATGGTTAATACGCCAAGGCCAATCCAAATGGCAAAAGCATAAAACGAACCGGCGTAGGCATAATCGCGCTCACGAGGCTGATGCGGATACTGGTTTAGATAAATCACAATGGCCAAGCCAGTTAAAGAAAATAACAGGAAAACTACCCAAAGTCCTTTTTTGCCTTCTTTTCCCCGCTTGTACTGAAATAAAATTCCTAAAATACCGAGTAAGAATGGTAGAAAGAAATAAGTATTTCGTGCTTTATTATTGGCAAGTTTGGTCGGCAAATTATCTTGATCGCCTAATCGCATTTCGTCAAGTACATTAATTCCACTTAACCAGTTGCCATGTAAAATACTACCATGACTTTGTATATCGTTTTGTCGGCCCACGAAATTCCACATAAAATAGCGCCAGTACATATGATTTAACTGATAACGGAAAAAGAAACGCATGTTCTCAACGAAAGTGGGCTTTACAATTATTTCGTTTTCTCCTTGTTCGTTTTTATGCTGAATTCGTGTCCCCTTAATTTGGGCCCACTGTGCATAATCAGCTGCATGCGATGGATCCATCGAACTCCACATACGCGGAAAGAACGACGTGAATTTTGGATCGTAATTTGGATGAAACCGATGGTTGGTAACCACATATTTCCCATCTATTTGAGTATAAATGGCACGCCCTTGGCTAAAACGATTTCCCACCTGATAAGGCGAGTTGTAATTCTGTCCTTTTAGTAAAGGGCGCGATCCGTATTGTTCGCGGTTAAGATATCCCAACAATGCAAAAGTATTGTTCGGACTATTTTGATCCATTGGCGGTTGTGCCGACGAACGAATGATAATTATGGCAAAAGATGAGTAGCCAATTAAAATTACTGCAACACCTAGTAGAATGGTATTCCAAACCACTTTTTGCTTTTTATGCGTATAAATAATACCGAAAACAAAAGCTGCAATTACAGCTGCCGAATAGAATAAAACTCCCGAGTGGAAAGGCAATCCGAAAGAGTTTACAAATATCAATTCGAACCACGAAGCAAACTTTACAAAACCAGGAATAATGCCGTACATTATTATTCCGAGTATAATTACCGAAGTAACTAATGCCCAAACAATTCCTTTGCGGGTAACCTCATATTTTCTGAAATAATAGACAAAAACTATGGCAGGAATAGCCAGCAAGTTTAGCAAGTGAACCCCAATTGAAAGCCCAATAACATAGGCAATAAATACCAACCAGCGGTTTGCGTAAGGTTCATCAGCAACATCTTCCCATTTTAATATGGCCCAAAAAACAAGTGCAGTTAATAAGGACGAACTCGCATAAACCTCTCCTTCAACAGCCGAAAACCAAAAGGTATCGGAAAAAGTGTAGGTTAAAGCTCCAACCAAACCGGCTGCCACAATAGCAACTGTTTGCCCCAAGGAAGCCTCGCTACTTTTAATTAAAAGCTTTTTTGCTAAGTGGGTAATGGTCCAAAACAAAAACAAAATTGTACCCGCACTTGCTAATGCCGAAAGTACATTTATCATTTTAGCTGCGTTTTCAGGGCCTCCAAACAAAGTAAAAAACCGGCCAACAATCATAAAAATTGGTGCTCCGGGTGGATGACCAACTTCAAATTTATAGGCGGTTGTTATAAACTCACCACAATCCCAAAAACTAACAGTTGGCTCAATGGTTAATAAATATACTACGGCTGCCACTAAAAAACTTACCCAGCCAAAAACGTCATTAAACAGTTTGTATTGCTTCATTTTAAATTGTTTACAGAAAGACGAATTATCAGTCTGATATCAAACAGGTGCGAAGATAAGGGTTTTGTGGAAAACAGCTACTTTTGAGTTTCAATTAATACATTATTATAGCTTTAGCATAATACCTGAAACAATTCGACCAGTTTCGATGCCTTCACGCCGGGCCGAATAATATTTTTTCTTGTTTTGAAAAGAGCATTCAGCCAGGGTTTCAATGTTATTCGAGTTTAGACCACAAACCAACAATAGCTGGCGGTTGGCTTCCCAAAGGTCAAAATGAAATTTGCCTGTTTTATTTTGCCAAAGCGTTAATTCAGCATTTGGAATGGATTTAAGAACTGCCTGCACCACCTCATCGCCAACTTCATAAATTTCGGGACTTATTGAAGGCCCAATTGCTGCGATAATATTTTCGGATTTACAATTAGAGTTGGAAACCATTTTTGAAACAGCGACTTCCACAATTTTACCAACGGTGCCACGCCACCCTGCATGAACAGCAGAAATTACTTTTTCGATTGGATCGAAAAGTAAAATGGGTACACAATCGGCAGTTTGCACACAAATACAAAGTCCGGGTCTATTTGTCACCAAAGCATCGGTATCATCAATTGATTCTTCTGGAATTCCGGAGAGTTCGACCACAGAATTGGTATGTGTTTGCTTGGGAAAAATAAGATTTGCAGCTTCGACTCTCAGTGTTTCGGCCAATTTTACCTTATTCTCTGAAACATCGGAAAAGCGAACTTTATCGATTGCCAAAGTATTTTTAGTTGTTGTAAATGCAAACAGGTTTTTGTGAGGCTCAAATATTTTATACTGAACAAGGTGTGGCTTGCTATTCATTTCTAAGCAATTCGTTTAATCCTTTTTTATCGAGAAGTGTAACCGTTCTTTTTTCAATTTTAATAAGCTGATCGTGCTGCATTTCAGATAAAACACGCGCCAGCGAAGGTCGCGTAACACCAAACATATCGGCTAATTGCTGCTGCGTATTTTTCAACTCGAACGAATGAAACTTATCGTCGGCCTTTTGAAGTAGAAAATGGGCAACCTTTTCTTTTATGGTTTTAAAGCTTAAAAATTGAAGTTTTTGCGAAAGAAACTGTGCACGCGTTGAAATACTATTCAAATAATTCCGAAGTAAACGTGTATTTAATTGTAATAGTTTTAAAAACTCAGGAACCGGAATGGCTAACAACTCCGCTTTTTTATTGGTGGTAACTGTAACCGGAAAACGATTTTCCTTACCAAACAAAAAAGCGGCAGCCAAAGGGCGT
>JAUVDE010000030.1 GCA_030595485.1 Draconibacterium sp. | reverse complement strand
AATCCAAAAATACGATACAATTTGGCATAAAAAAAGCTTCATTTATAAAAACGAAGCTTTCCTTTATCTTAATTTCTTTTTTCTCTAAAATCCTTCAGGACTTCCAACACGAGTCATTGCACAACGGAAACCTAAATCTCTTTGTGCTTTGTCTTGCTCAAGGTAACGGCGTGTTCCAGGAACCATCCAGTAAGGTCTGTCTGTCCAGGCACCACCTTTGTAAACGCGTACTTCATCAGTAATTAACGATGAAAAGTAGCCTTCGCGCTCGTCCTGGATATACATTCCGTCCGTTTTGTTATTTTCTATTTCGTTCCAGTTGCTCCCGTCAGTAACTTGTGATGTTGGGTCACCGTCACGAACATTTCTGAAGTCCATATTTTCCAATGTATCTTTTACTAACTCGCCATATTCGTTGCGAACTAATTGTCCGTTTGCATCGCGACGGTATTCGGTAATAACATTACCACGGTATGGGTTAAATTCTTCCATGTCATTCAGCGACATTGGGCGATAAACATCCGATACCCATTCGTTAACATTCCCTGACATACAGTACAAACCATAATCATTCGGATCGTATGAGAAAACTGGAGCTGCAATGTCTGCATTATCATTAAGGGCTCCTGCCATACCCATCATATCACCACGACCACGAACAAAGTTAGCCTTCATTCTACCTTTTCCTTTTTTACCATCTTCTCGCATGTACGAACCATTCCAGGGATAAATTTTCCTGTCGGTAAGTAATTCTCCATCGGTGTTGCCAATTAAACCGTAAGCAGCATATTCCCATTCAGCTTCTGTAGGTAAGCGGTAGGCTGGTAGTACTACTCCGTCTTCAATTTTTACTCTTCTTGTCGTACCATCTGCACTTTCAATTGGTTTATCACCAGCAGAACCTTCGTACAAACCAGTTAAGTACGTCTGTGTGGTATAAATATTTTGACCGGTTTGAGTGTTATCATGCGTTAGAATACCTTTGTCTACAAGAATTTGTTCGTTTACCCTATCGGTACGCCAGGCACAATATGACTCTGCTTGTTCCCATGTTACACCAACTACAGGATATTCCGTATAAGCTGGGTGTCTGTAATAATTATCTACATAGGGTTCGTTGTATGCCAGTTCACTTCTCCACACACTCGAGTCGGGAGTAAGCGCTTTAACCTTGGCTACATCGCCCGGATAAACACGTTGTACCCAGTGTGAATATTCACGATAGTCCCCATTTGATACTTCGGTTTCATCCATATAAAACGAGGCAACAGTAACTCTTCGAGGATAGTTGTCGTTTCGGTACATTACATCTTGTTCAACACGGCCCATGCTGAAAGTTCCACCTTGTACAAATACTAACCCAGGCCCTGCGTCCTGTTCGTACCCTGAAATATTAGGTATATTTCCAGTTTCTTCAGCATTGTATTCCCAGCCTGTAGTACGCGAAGTTTCGCCTCCGCCTTTCCCTATTAAACCGCAACTTGATATAATGGCGGCTAAGGTTACAATGAATAATGGTTTCAGTTTATTCAAGATCATTTTACATTAATTTTCGCTTCGACACAAATATAACTAATTTGTTCAATTCTTATTGTTCAGCCTTTTTATTATTTAAACAAGTTTTATTTAGAACTATGTTGATATCTTTGTTCGCGAACAATAAAACGATTAAGGGGTAATATTATTATGTGCCGCAATATTTGTTTTTGATAGTCGTTTTAGAAGTGTAATTTTTTGAAAGTTTTTAATGAAAAGATATATACTCCTTTTATTTATAGTAATTGTTGGATTTTCGGTTGATGATGTTCAAAAAGAACTAATTACGCTTGAATGGGCCGAAATTGATGGGCAAGCAGAAAATGATGCTTTGGTTTTTTTCGAAAATCTAGATTCCCCGCAATCGGCTGGTAGACTGCCCGTTTATACTCGATTGTATAATCTTGAAAACAACGATAAAACTTACCGATTTATTATTGAAAATCCTGTTTTTGAGGAGTTGGATCCAAACTCTTCCAATTGGAATAACGATGATGTTCAAGAAGAACTATCATTTACTTCGCAAGTATTAAATTCAAAAGATTCGAAAAAGGTTGAACTCCAAATAACCCCACTTAAAAAAGAGAATGGCAAAATTTACCGTTTAATAAGTTTCGAATTAAAACGAATTTCTAATGAATTAAAAAGTGCGATTGTACAACCCGAATGGAAAAGCAATTCTGTCTTGAATTCAGGGAAATGGGTTAAAATTGGTACTTCTGGAAAAGGAATTTACAAAATTCCTTATTCGAAATTATCGGAATGGGGCTTTGCAAAACCCGAGGAAGTTGGGGTTTTTGGTAGTGGAGCATCACTTTTATCCGAAAACCCGGGAGAGGTTGCTTATGATGATATAGAACAATGCGCCGTTTGGAGCAATAGCAACGGAGGCGAGGAATGTTTGTTTTTCTACGCGCCAGGATTTATCGAATGGACCGCCACATCAGAAGGATATTTTCAACATACATTAAATGATTATGCAAACTCTGGTTATTTCTTTTTAGGCGAAGTTGGAGGTTCGCAAAAGAACTTGGAAACAATCAATGAACCAGCTGAACCGGCAACACTATCAACTGCAACTTTTGATGAAGTGGCTTTGCACGAAGATGAATTTTATAATATTTTACCCTTGGGATCGGGGAAACTATGGTTAGGTGATAAATATCTAAAAGGATCAAGCCGAAGTTACAACTTGTCAATTAGCAACATTGACAATGCTGTACCGGCTAAACTAAGAGTAAACGGTGCTGCTCGCTCTTATCTTTCCTCAAGCATGGGCGTTTCGGCAGGAGGGAATTCTCTGGGTGAGGTGCAGTTTAGCAAGGTTAATACCAACGATTCTTATGGATTGTACGCTTCTAAAAAAAATAATGTATTTGAGTTCAACCCAAGTAATGGTGCCTTGAGTGTTGAGTGTGTCTACAATACTTCGAATACGAATGCTGAAGCTTGGTTGGATTACATTGAATTAAATTACAAGCGAAAATTGATAGTAGAAAACGAAGTTGTTTTTTACAGAGATTGGCAATCAATCGGTGAAGGAAATATTGTGGAATTTTCGGTTGAAAGTGCTAATTCGAATACTAAAATTTTAGATGTCTCTGATATTAATAATGTAACACATATCGCAGCAAGATTAGACGGAAGCAACTTAAAAGCAAAATGTCGCACTGATGAACTAAAAGAATATGCCCTGTTTAATACGGATGGGACTTTTAAAGAGCCAGCTTTTGTTAGCGAAATAGACAATCAAAACCTACATGCCATAAATACTCCTGAGTTTTTGATTGTGTCGCATTCTGATTTTATGAGTTCAGCAGAAGATTTGGCTGCTTTTCATAGAGCATACGACGGTATGAATGTAGAAGTAGTTGACGCAGAAAAAGTTTATAACGAATTCAGTTCGGGTACAAAAAGTGCAACCGGTATCCGAAATTTTATAAAAATGTTTTATGATCGTGGTAATGCTTTAAAGTATGTTCTGTTATTCGGTACCGGAAGTTACGATAACAAGGGTATAAAAAGTAATACTAAGAATTTTATACCAACCTTTCAGTCTGACGAATCATTGTATCCAACATACTCTTTTGTTACCGACGATTATTTTGTAATGCTCGACCCTGACGAAAGTGTTTACAAGGGTTCCATCGACTTAGGAATTGGCAGAATTCCTTCGGCAACGCCATACGAAGCACAGTTGGTCGTAGATAAAATAAAACGCTACTACGAACCACAAGCTTTAGGCGATTGGAGAAATACAATTTGTTTTATTGGTGATGATGGAGATGGAGCTTTACACATGCGACAATCAGAGGAGATTGCCAATTCGATAAATGAAAGGTATGGCGAGTTTATTACTGACAAAATTTATCTTGATGCCTTTGTGAAGCAAACTACTCCGGCCGGTGATCGTTACCCCGATGTAAATCTAGCTATCGATGATCGGGTAAAAGATGGCGTTTTAATTCTTAATTATATTGGGCATGCAAACGAACGTTTTATGGCACACGAACAAGTGTTAACCATAAGTGAGATTAATTCGTGGTCGAATACGAATCAGTTACCCATTTTTGTTACTGCAACCTGTGAGTTTAGCCGTTTCGATACCGACGAAACATCGGCAGGTGAATACATTCTGTTAAACCCTAATGGTGGTGGAATTGGTTTGTTTTCTACTACACGAGTAGTTTATGCATCCGAAAATTTCAAGCTGAGTAAAAGCTTGTACAATCATATATTTGAGCAAGATGCACAAGGTGAGCATTATCGAATGGGAGATGTAATGCGCCTGGCTAAAACCAATATCAGCAGTGGTATTAATAAACGTAATTTTAGTTTGCTTGCCGATCCCGCATTAAAACTATCGTATCCAAAATATAGGGTAGTAACCAATACTTTAAATAAACAAAACGCAAACGTGATTACTGATACGATTGGTACCCTTCAGGAAATTACGGTAACCGGACATATTGCCGATTACTTTGGAAATAAATTGGATGATTTTAATGGCGAACTTATTCCTACCGTTTTCGACAAGGCGGTTGAAATGGAAACCCTTGGAAATAAAGGTGAAAGGCCCATGAAGTTTACCGTGCAGGAGAACATAATTTACAAGGGCCGCGCCAGTGTTCGTAATGGAGATTTTACATTTAGTTTTGTAGTTCCACTTGATATCTCGTATAGCTTGGGCGAAGGAAAAATAATGTATTATGCCGATAATGGGAAAGATGATGCGCATGGTGCTTATACCAATTTTTACATCGGTGGCGAAGGTTCCGATGTAACGGACAATAAAGGACCCGATATTCAATTGTTTCTTGATACTTACGATTTTGAATCGGGTGATTTGACAGGTAAAAATCCAACTTTACTTGCCAACCTCTCTGACGAAAATGGAATTAATACAGTAGGAACAGGAATAGGGCACGATATTACTGCAGTTTTAGATAATGATTATTCACGAGTTTTTGTATTGAATAATTATTACCAGGCTGAAAAAGATGACTACACAAAAGGTACATTGCAATTCCCTTTACGCGATCTTTCAGCCGGGATACATACTTTAAGACTAAAGGCATGGGATGTGGCGAATAATTCATCGGAAGTAGAAATTGAATTTGAAGTTACCGGTGATTTTGTAATCGATGAAATAAGTAATTACCCCAATCCGGTTTCCGACTATACTTATTTTGTGTTAAAACACAATCAATCCGATACGAACTTAGATGTTATATTCGATATTTATGATCAAAGTGGTCGCCGAATTGATCAATTTCAACAGCAAATTGGCTCTAGCGGAGGTAGCACTAATCCTATTCGTTGGGATTTGAAAGAGTCGAGGATAGCTGCCACTGCAGGCATTTATGTTTATAGGGCAATTGTGAAAAATTCCGATGGCATAATTACTTCTAAATCAGGGAAAATGATAGTTGTTCGTTAATTTTTTTATTCTTGTGAAATTTTTCCTTAAAACTTCCGTTCTGTGTTAAATAAACTATTGTAGCAAAGACAAATATTATATCTTTGCCCGCTCAATTTTAGTAAAATTATGATCAGATTTTTTCAATTTTTATTTCTCCCGTTATTTGCAATAATGATGGTTGTTGGAAATGTAAACGGCCAGGAAGGTGGTGCAAATGTAATTACAACTGCAGTTCCGTTTTTGTCGATTACGCCCGATTCAAGAATTGGTGGTATGGGTGATGCAGGTGTTGGTGCCGATGCAGATGTTAGTTCGCAGCATTGGAACCCTGCAAAATATGTTTTTATGGAGAGTGATATGGGGATCGGATTATCGTATTCTCCCTGGCTTAGTAATTTAGTAGACGATATTAACCTGGCTTATTTGACATTCTATAAGAAAATTGATGACGTTCAGGGCATAAGTAGTTCTTTACGCTATTTTGGACTTGGAGACATTACTTTTACGAGTGACGATGGAACTTATCAAGGGCAATATAGTCCTAACGAATTTGCGATAGATATCGCTTATTCACGAAAGCTGTCCGAAATGTTCTCAGGTTCAGTGGCTCTGCGATATGTTCGTTCAGATTTAACAAGTGGTCAATTGGGGCCTAGTGGTGAAGAAACTCATGCTGGAAATGCATTTGCTTCTGATGTTGCCTTCTATTATTACAACGAATTCCGAAGAAAAAGAAAAGATAATAGTTTTGCTGCCGGTATCAACATCCAAAATATTGGTTCAAAAATTTCGTATACTGAAGGCACAGTTAAAGACTTTATTCCTACAACGCTAAGGTTGGGGGCTTCATATGGTACAGAAATGGATCAATATAATTCATTAATGTTTTCTCTTGAATTAAGCAAGTTATTGGTGCCAACACCTAATGATACAACAAGTAGACTTGAATATTCCAAAATGGGACCAATTGAAGGTATTTTCAAATCATTTGCTGATGCTCCTGGGGGATTTAAAGAAGAAATGCAAGAAATAATGGTTGGTGTAGGACTTGAGTATTGGTACAATAAACAGTTTGCATTAAGAGGTGGGTATTTTTATGAGCATGAAAATAAAGGTAACCGTAAATATTTTTCAGCTGGAGCTGGTTTAAAAATGAATGTATTTTCATTAGACTTTTCTTACCTTTTCCCAGCAGCTCAATCAAATCATCCATTAGAAAATACAATGCGATTTACGCTTGCCTTTGATATTGATGCTTTTAGTAACCAGCGATAATGAGTTTCCGAATAGGACAAGGATATGATGTACACCGTTTAGCCGAAGGAGAAACCTTATGGCTGGGCGGTGTTTTAGTTCCACACAATAAAGGAACGGTTGCGCACTCCGATGGTGATGTGCTGATTCACGCCATTTGCGATGCCATGCTAGGTGCCTTAAAATTACGCGATATAGGTACGCACTTCCCTGATACTTCAGCCGATTTTGTAAATATCGATAGCAAAATACTTTTACGAAAATCGTACGATTTGGTGAAGGAGAAAGGCTACGAAATTGTAAATATCGACTCAACGATTAGTGCTCAGCAACCGAAGTTAAAATCATATATTCCTGAAATGGAGCAATGTATGGCAGCTATTTTGGGCCTTGATGTTGGGCAGGTTTCGGTAAAGGCAACTACTACCGAGAAGCTGGGCTTCGAAGGGCGAGAAGAAGGCATGTCGGTAAATGCTGTTGTGCTTCTAAAGAAAACTTCTGATGAGTAAGAGAACTTTGGTAATTGGGGCCAGCGAAAATCCTGAAAGATATTCGTTTAAGGCAATTAATGCTTTGCAAAAGCACGGGCACGATGTTGTTGCTTTGGCTAAAAGGGCAGGGCAAGTGAATGATGTTGGTATTCAAACCCATTTCCCGGAAGCTGAAGGAATTGACACCGTTGCGCTTTATATTGGTTCTCAACGTCAAGCTGAATATTATTCTCAAATCATAAATTTAATGCCGAAACGGGTAATCTTTAATCCGGGGACAGAAAATGCTGAGTTTCTCGGATTGTTGGAAGGAGCTGGTATTGAAGTAGAAGAAGCCTGTACATTGGTTTTGCTCAGTATCGGAAACTATTAAAGTTTGAAATCCGTGTTTAAAGAAATTAATTCATTAGACGAGTTTTTAACGCTGAAAGAGGAGCCGGCAATACTGGCTTATTTCTCAAGTGCTGGCTGTAGTGTTTGTCATGTTTTGAAACCAAAGGTGGAAGAATTGCTTAGAGTTGAATTCCCTAAAATGAAAATGGTTTCGGTTAAGTCAGATGAACTTCCCGAAGTTGCTGCCCAAAATCAAGTATTTACTGCGCCAACCATTCTGGTTTTTTTCGAAGGCCGTGAATATATCCGTAAAAGTCGGGCCATTAGTGTTCATGAATTGCAACAGGAAATAGATCGGATTTATTCGATGATATTCTAAGGTTTACTGGTTGATGTAAACTCAATTCATCGTCAAAAAAAAGCCGTCAATTTATCTCTGGATTGACTTTTGGTAGTCGTACTTCATTCGGTAAAGTTATTTTCAAGTCAATTTTTAATCACTATTGAATAGAGCAAAAGGGTAACTCTGGCTCGTAAATTGACAGGTTTGAATACTTCGAATTTACAATACTGTTATTTTATCTTCATTTAAATGAGATCTAACGGTAAATAGTCGCCTTTCCCCGAAATTACTTCTGATCTTTCATGGATTTTGAAAATATTTGTAAGCATTGAATAAAATTAAATAAAATGAAGAGATATAGAGTTCTATTGATGGCAGCAGTTGTTGCAGTTTTATTTTCGAGTTGTGGATACAATACCATGGTCGAAAAGGATGAACAGGTAACGGCGTCGTGGGCGCAGGTTGAAAATGTTTACCAACGCCGTGCCGATTTAATTCCAAACCTTGTGAATACTGTAAAAGGATATGCAGCACACGAAAAAGAAACTTTGACGGGTGTTATTGAAGCACGTTCGAAAGCTACGTCGGTAACCATCGACCCAACAAATATGAATCCTCAAATGATGCAGCAGTTTAATCAGGCGCAAGAAGGATTATCATCGGCATTAAGTAAGCTGATGGTTGTTGTGGAGAAGTATCCTGATTTAAAAGCGAATCAGGGTTTTCTGGATTTACAAGCTCAACTTGAAGGTACTGAAAATAGAATTGCTGTGGAACGTAGAAAATTTAACGAGACTACGCAGGGATACAACTCTTATATTCGGAAGTTTCCGAGGGTGATTTATGCTGGTTGGTTTGGCTTTGAAAAGAAAACCTATTTCGAAGCACAGCAAGGCGCTGATAAAGCTCCTGAAGTTCAGTTCTAAGGAATAATAAACGTAGTGTCGCGTCGACAGATGGACATTGATATAAGTTTGATTAAATAGAAAAAATTATGAGCGTACATAAATATTTTACAGAAGAAAATAAACTGCAAATAACCAATGCAATTCGGGTTGCCGAAACAAATACTTCGGGCGAAATTCGGGTGCATATCGAAAATAATTGTAAAGACGATGTTTTGGATAGAGCAGCGTATATTTTCGAAAAATTAGAGATGCAGAAAACAAAACTTCGAAATGGGGTTTTATTCTATTTGGCAGTGAAAGACCACAAATTTGCCATACTTGGAGATGGTGGAATAAATGCTAAAGTTGCCGATGATTTTTGGGAATGCACAAAAGAAGCGGTATTAAGTAAGTTGAAAGAAGGATTGTATTCCGAAGGGCTTTCGGACGGAATCATCAGAGCCGGCGAAAAATTGAAAGAACATTTTCCCTATCAGGCTGATGATGTGAATGAATTGTCGGATGAAATCTCGTTTGGTAAATAAAAAGACATGAAGAAAATTATAATATTATTTATAGCACTTGTTGGATTTACAGTGGTTTCAATGGCTGAAATACCCGAGCGTCCATCGCCGCAGCGTTTGGTGAATGATTTTGCCAATGTGTTGGACAAAGAACAAGTAAATCAGATGGAAGGTGCATTAACGCAGTTTGCCAAACAAACTTCAACCCAAATAATAGTAGTTACTGTATCTGATTTAGATGGATACGACAAAGCAGATTATGCTCAACGTTTAGGTGAAAAATGGGGTGTTGGTCAGAAAGGTAATGATAACGGTTTGGTTATTTTGTTAAAGCCTAAAACTCAGAATAGCCGTGGTGAAGTATATGTTGCAACTGGTTATGGATTGGAAGGTGTTTTGCCCGATGCTATTGTAAACAATGCTGTGGTTGACAACGAGATGATTCCACGTTTTAAACAAAACGATTATTTTGGCGGTTTGGCTGCTGGAATAAATGTAATAATGGATATTGCCGGAGGTGAATATACTGCCGATAATTATCAAGAAAAGGTTAGTGCTGGAAGTGGAGGAGGTGGTTCAATTGTTGGGCTCATATTCTTTATTCTCATTTTTGTATTCTTGGGTAGAGGGCGCAAACGACGCTTTTATTCTCCGGGAAGTAGTCTTCCGTTTTGGTTAGCCATGGGAATGATGTCAGGAGGAGGTCGTTCATCGGGTTCGTATGGTAACTTTTCGTCGGGAAGTGGAAGCTTTGGCGGCGGTGGTTTTGGCGGATTTGGCGGTGGAAGTTTTGGTGGCGGCGGTGCCGGTGGAAGCTGGTAAGGTTTAGTTCAAAGTTTAGGGTTTAAAGTTCAAAGTTTTGAAACACAGTATAGACAAGGCACGCCTTGTCTACTTAAAAGACAAAAAGTTCAGAGTTATCCGAAGTCGGTTTTGCCGATAAGGAGAATTATTATAAAGCAATTGGGAATTTCCAATTAAATAATGTTCAAGTTCAATGGAACCGTTTCATAACAGAGGCGGTTTTTTTTTGTGGTAAATTTTCTGGAGGCAACCTTTTCCAAAGTTTTGAACTTTGGAAAAGGTAAAGATTTCGAATAAGCTGATTCAGATGAAAAGGAAATGAAACACTGTCCGATCTGGCAGGGATTGAAGCGGTAGCTTGCCACAGCATTTTGTAGTGATGCTCAGCAGGTGGGAGCGACTGAAAGAAGCTTTCCGGCTGGTGTTGGCAGAACTGCGGAATGTAAGGGAACTATAGCGGAAAGCCCGGCAGCCAGCCTTAAGAAAGAGAGTAGTATTCAGTCTCAGTAATCAGTTATTATTTCAAATGTAGTGAGAAATCTGTTGGCTAGAGCTCCAAGGTTAAAGATTTCTCAGTCCGTTTCCGTTATACCAATTACATGTCAAAATGATTGATAAAGAAATTGAATTATTTTTTTCTTACTCTAAGCAAAAAATCTTTTCATAGCATTAGTTACGAATCTATTTTTTAATGAAGAAGAAGAGAAAAAGAAACGATTTATGTCACTCATTTTGATGTGTTATTGGTATTACACTCCAACTCCTTCGAAATGACAGCATTTATTGGACATGAAAAAAGCCCTTTCTTGTAGGAAAGAGCCTTAGTATATTGTATCGTTATAGCTTATTTAGCTACCGGTGCATCTAAATCTTCAACAACGTTAATTTTTTCGTCTACCAAAATACGTCCGCAATATTCGCAAACAATAATTTTTTTACGGCTGGCAATATCCATTTGTCGCTGAGGTGGGATTTTGTTAAAACAACCGCCACAAGCATCACGCTGAATGGTTACAACTGCTAATCCGTTACGTGCATTTTTACGAATACGTTTAAAAGCAGTTAATAAACGAGCTTCAACAAACAACTCGATTTTTTCTGATTTTGATCTTAATTTTTCCTCTTCGATTTTAGTCTCTGAGGTAATTTCTGAAAGCTCACCTTTTTTTCTGGACAAATCTTCCTCACGGTCGGTTAACTGAGTTTTAGAAGTTGTAACCGTTTCTTTTTTCAATGCCATTTCAGCCGTAAATTCTTTAATCCTTTTTTCTGAAAGTTCAATTTCCAGATTTTGGAATTCCATTTCTTTCGAAAGAGAATCGAATTCGCGGTTGTTACGAACGTTGTTTTGTTGTTCGGTATATTTTGCAATTGCAGCTTGCGAATCTTTAATCGCAATTTTTTTGTTGCTAATTACAGTATCCAGATTTTTAATTTCAACATCTAGATTTACAGTCACGAAATATTTGTATCGTATCGGCAATAAGTACATCACCTTCTTTTCCAAGGATACGCTCAGTAATAATGTCATATTCCTTATAGACAAGGGCTTCATAGACATTCACTTTCTGAATTGCAGTTTCTCTTTTAGCAGAATTTTGAGCCAGAACGATATCTTTCATGCTGCGATGCATTTTAATAATATTCACATTCGCTTGTAATGAAGATCGAGTCACAGCAAGAGGATGGTTATAAAGTTTAACCGTAAGTTTACTAAGGATACTTATTTCTTTAAGCGAAAAAGCACCGATAATTACAATTAAAATAATAAGAGCAATGAACGCAGATGTCAGTTTATTGCGGATAGTCATTAAAGATTTTATGGACATTTTATGATACTCCGAACACATTCTATAAATTACTTAACTGTTTAATTAGCGACCAAACCAGCACTTTCTTTAATTAAATTCTTTCATATTTACTCAACATGAAATAAATCACCCAAGATAGTGTAAGCTTATATTTATCGGTAATTCTTATAGAAAACAGGTATAAATGTTATGAACAAATTTTTCCTTCTCCCTGTAATAATCAGTATGCTCGCTATAAGTGGCTGTGCCAGACATGCACAAATTATCATTGATCCTAAGGGGGTTGATATGCGGGCATATCATGCAGATTTAGCCGAGTGTCAGCATCTAGCCGATCAGATTGAGACAAAAATTGCCGAAGGTGTTGTAGGTGGTGCAGTTATAGGTGCATTATATGGAGCCATTATTGGCGGTCGCAGAACCTCGGTTACAATAGGTCAACTGGGCGCCCTGGGTGGCGGCCTCAGTGCTGGAGCTGAAGAGCATTACCAAAGAGAAAAAGTGATAAGAAATTGCTTACGCAATAGAGGTTACCAAATTCTTAATTAAAAATTATCATAACGACAACGTGTACTAAAATGGATTATATTAGTGCACGTTAATACTCTACTGCACTTGCTTTGTGCATTCAAAATTCTTAAATAACACCTGCAACTCTACTTTACCCTTATTAATCAACAGGTTACGCTATTGGCATAGCCCTTGCTCTGTGATGTTCAAAGAATTTTAATCATTTTGGAGTGGCAAGGTATGTCGGTTGATACAAACAAACTTAATTTGTTTTCATTTAGCGGAAAAATGCGTATCTTACATTTAAGTTGGATGGCCTTTTTTATAAGTTTTTTTGTCTGGTTTAATCACGCACCACTATTAGGCATGATGCGTGAATCTTTAGGCTTAAATGATCAACAAATCAAAACCCTGTTAATCCTCAATGTTGCACTAACTATTCCTGCGCGTATTATTATTGGCATGCTGGTGGATGCCTTTGGTCCCAGACGTATTTTTTCCATGCTGCTCTTTGTTTCCAGTTTCCTTTGTTTTGGTTTTGCCATGGCAGAAGATTTTGAACAACTGGCCATTATGCGTTTTTTATTAGGTTTCGTAGGTGCTGGTTTTGTTATCGGTACTCGTATGATCGGTGAATGGTTCCCAGCAAAACAGACTGGTCTCGCTCAAGGTATCTATGGAGGCTGGGGCAACTTTGGTTCTGCAGGCGCAGCAGTTATTTTACCTACACTTGCCTTGATGTATGGTGGTGAAGATGGCTGGCGTTACGCCGTAGGGACTACTGGTATTGTTGCACTAATCTATTCTGCTGTTTATTTTTTCAGTGTAACGGATACTCCCAAAGGCTCAACTTATTTTAAGCCAAAGAAAAATGGCGGTCTGGAAATTACCAGTCCATTTGATTTCTTTTTGTACTTAATCATGAATATCCCGCTATTTGCAGCACTTGCTGTATTAACGTGGAAATTGAGCCCTGTAAATTTAGGTATGTTAAGTGATAGCGTAACCACAATGATCTATATCATATTAGGTACACTATACACATTTCAAACAATTCGAATTTATCAAATTAACAAACATGTTTTCACAGAGACAGTTCCTGAAATTGAACGTTATAAATTCAAGCAGGTTGCCCTGTTAAACCTGTCTTACATGGTCACCTTTGGTTCTGAACTTGCAGTTGTTTCAATATTACCTTTATTTTTTATGGACACATTTGAACTATCTGCTATCCAGGCAGGTTTAATTGCTTCTGTCTTTGCAGGATTGAATCTTATTATGCGACCGGCAGGTGGTTGGATAAGTGATAAGTTTGGTCGAAAATCTTCTCTTACAGTACTCATGTTAGGAACAGCAGCAGGCTATTACCTTTTAAGCTTAATAACCAGTGAGTGGAGTATTTCACTCGCCGTTGCAGCAGTTATTTTTAGCTCAATATTTGTTAATGCCGGTAACGGAGCCGTATTCGCAATGGTGCCTTTAGTGAAACGTCGTATGACAGGGCAAATTGCAGGCATGACAGGCGCGTATGGTAATGTGGGCGCAGTAACCTTCTTGACAGTACTTTCATTTGTAGCGACTGATATATTCTTTATAGTGATAGCTTGTTTTGCTGTTACAGTGTTTGTTCTAATTGCATTTTTTCTTGAAAATCCAAAAGATCAAATGGCAGAGGTGTTACCCGATGGGACTGTCCAAATGATTGAAGTCAATTGATAATGGACTATGAACTTAATGGCCCGTTGTAATAATACTTAATTGACCAATTATTACTTACTCTATCAAGACAGTGCCATTATACTTTAATGTCATTGCATTTTATTACAATAAAAATTTATGTCAGCATCATTACAAATTAACAGTGGCCATTACAGCATTGCCGGAGTTAAAAACCAGAATGAAGATTCTTGTGGTGTTTATGTTCCCAATGAACCGCTTTTAACCACTAAAGGTATTGCCGCGGTTGTCGCTGATGGCATGAGTACCAGTGATGATGCTAAACAGGCCTCTGAAGTTTGTGTGAATGGTTTTTTAACTGATTATTTCAGTACACCTGAAAGCTGGTCAGTTAAAAATTCCGGGCAAAAAATTCTTTCAGCGCTTAACCGATGGTTACATGGTCAAGGTCAAAAAAAACATCAAAGCCATAAAGGTATGGTTACGACTTTAAGTGCGCTGGTATTTAAATCTAATACTGCGTATATCTTTCATGTTGGTGATACCCGAATCTACCGTTTACGAAACAATGAACTCGAACAATTAACCAATGATCATCGATTCTCCGTAAGTGACGATAAAACCTATTTATCCCGCGCTATGGGTATCGATTTACTGGTTGATATTGATTATAAAACCATACCTTTAGAAAGTGGCGATATTTTTATTCAACTGACTGATGGCGTACATGAGTTTATTACTGACAATCTGATTAAAGACATCACTCTAAAAAACAGTGATGACCTTAATGTCGCAGCCCGGAAAATTATTGATATCGCAGTCAGTAATAACAGCGATGATAATCTGACATGCCAGGTTGTTGAAATCACCCATTTACCCAATGAAAATGAAAATGAGTTTTATGACAAACTCACTGAACTCCCCTTTCCTCCCCCGTTGGAACCAGGTTTAATTCTCGATGGCTATAA
>JAUVDE010000304.1 GCA_030595485.1 Draconibacterium sp. | reverse complement strand
CTTAATGAGTTTATCCATTCCTGCAATGCTTAAATTCCTAATCCTTTCAACTTTAACCTTTATTTTTTCTAATATGATAATTTGCTCGTACCGAAGCATAACACAAAAACAAATTAACATGAAAACAATTGCAACAACAGTTCTGGTAGTATTAATAGTAGCTGCAGCATTCCGGGGATACCCAGACAATTCAACAAGTGAGCAAAACCAACTTGCAGCACAAGAAAGCTCAGTTCCTCAAAGCGGAAACAGTATTCATGCTGCTGTACTTGCCGGCGATTTACAAACCGTAAAAATGATGATTAATTCAGGTGCCGATTTAAATGAAAAGGAACCTGCTGGTGGTTCTAGTCCTTTAATTTCAGCTGCAGTATTTAACAAAATAGAAATTGCCCTGGCGCTAATTGAAGCAGGTGCCGATTTAAATTTTACAAATAACGAAGGGTCTACACCACTTCACACAGCTGCTTTTTTTTGCCGTACTGAAGTTGTTGAAGCTCTACTTGCCAATGGTGCCGATACAAGTATTAAAAACAATGCAGGCTCAATTGCCGTAAAGTCGGTAACAGTTCCTTTTGAAGCGCTTACAGGTATTTACGAATATTTTAGGAAAGTGTATGAGCCACTGGGATTAAAATTGGATATGGAGCGGATTAAAAAGGCCCGCCCTGAAATTGCGAAGATGATTTTGAAAGCTAAATAATCAATATCTCAACCTCCAAATTTGTAAAAACAAAGGATTCCATCTTTACACAAAACGTGAATAAAGATGGAATCCCTTTCTCATTTCCAAAACGCTGAACCTATCTAACGACAAGCAGGCTCTAAACCAACTCCCCTTCCATCGAGAAATCAGTTGCAGCGGTAATTTTCAAATCGACAAACTGACCAATTAGTGTTTTATCGTCGGTAGCAAAACGTACGGTTATCTTTCCTTCGGTTTGCGAAGTTAAGTAGCCTTCTTTACGGTCGATACCACGCACCAAAACACGCTTTACTTTACCAATTAAGGCCTGATTATATGGTAAAGTATATTTACGTAAATCTTCGGTTAAAGCATGCAAACGTCTTTTTTTCTCATCCATCGGAATATCGTCGACCCAACGGTGGCTGGTTGCTCCGGGACGTGGAGAATAAATGGCCGTGTAACTCATGTTAAACTTAAACTCGTGAAAGGCCTTTTGTGTGTTGGCAAACTGTTCTTCAGTTTCGCCAGTAAAACCAACAATAACATCGGTAAATAAAGTTGCTTCCGGAAGTAATCGTCGAATGGTTTCCACAATGTGACGGTACTTTGCCATGTCGTGCTTACGGTTCATTTTCATCAGCACCTTATCGTCGCCACTTTGCATGGGCAGGTGAATTTGTTTCCCAAGCACCGGGTATTCGGCAATTACTTCAATCACCTCGTCGACCATGTCGCGTGGGTGTGGTGAAGTAAAATACAACCAAAATTTTTGTTTCATTCGGTTTCCGAGCTCACCAATTTCGCGTAAAAGTTGTGCGAATGTTATCTCCTCCCCTTTTTTATCTAATCCGTATGAATTTACATTTTGCCCAAGCAGCGTAATCGATTTAAAGCCTTGCGCAACCAACAAAGCCACTTCTGCGATAATAGCCTTCGATGGACGCGAAACCTCGCGACCACGGGTATAAGGAACCGCACAATAGGTACAAAACTTATCGCAACCATTTTGAATAGGAATAAAGGCCTCGAATTTCGACTGATAATGTGGCTGAACATTCCAAAAGTCCTCAATATTTTCGTTGTGCGGATCGATACCCACATTTAAATGCGTAGGTGTGGTAATACCATAGCTCGAAATCATTTTAGGCAATTCGGGCAAATCTTTCATTTGGAAAGTTATATCAAATAGCTTCAGAAACTTCTCGTGGTCATCGGGTAAAATACAACCCGAAATAAAAGTAAGCAGGTTTTTATTGTTTTTCCACTTGTTCCATTTATGAATACGCGAATACACTTTATCGATGGCTTTCTGACGCACAGAGCATGCCAAAATTCCGATTAAACCTGCTTCATCCTCGTTGTCGGTCCACTCGTATCCGGCTTCATCAAGCACGGAAGTTACGCGTTCGCTATCCGACATATTCATTTGACACCCTAAGGTTATTACGTGGTATTTCATTTTATATAATTCTACTTTCTTACTCCTACTTTTCATTCACCCTTTTGACTTCGTTCCTCAGCCATCTCCCCTCAAGGGGAGAATTAAAGAGGGGTGATTTAAGCATTAATATAAATCCTACTCTTTGTTCAACTTTTAAAAATAGACCTCTGAATAGATGTTTGATGTGGGTACTCCCTTTTCGCCAAGTATATCAAACACTTCATAAATCATTTCACTGTTTCCGCATAAAAAACAATTGGTATCAGCATCAATCTCCAATTCTCGCAAATGGTCTGTTACACGTCCTGTAAAATCGCCTTTTGGTTCCCCCGATGTACAAAGCGTTACTTTTTCTTTTGCATAATCGGCATGGTCGTAGGCTTCTTCTACAAAGCGAACCCCATGAATTAACTGGTAGTTCAAATCGGGATAGCTTTTCACAAAACTATGAAAGGGGCTAATTCCAGTTCCAGTAGCCACAAACAAAAACTTCTGCGATTGAAACGTTGTGGGGTCGAACTTAAAAAAGCCAAAGGGTCCGTCAGCATCAACCGTATCGCCCGGCTTTAGTTTCTTAAGTTTTGCCGAAACCTTTCCGCCTTCCACTTTACGCACCAATATCTCCAGGAAATTATCGGTTTCTCCACTATAAATCGAATACTCGCGACGATCGACTGCTCCTTTTGTTCCAACCATAACAAACTGGCCGGTTTGAAAATCAATCTCCTTCCGCTCGAATCGAACCACAAAGGTCGATGCGCTTAGGTTTCTAACTTCTATTACTTTATGCTTTTTCAACTATTAAGACCTGTTCTAAATAAATTGCTGCAAAAGTAAAAAAAAGTAGGTAACGGTCAACTTGAAATGATTGATGTAGATGGAAAATAACTAAAAAGATGATTTACAACAAAAAAGTAAGACCTACATTTAACTTTTTGTGTGTTAAAGTTGTTATATGTTCTCAGGATTATGTAAAGAAACAATCTGCCAAGAATCGATATAAACGACTTATTTTGAATAATAATTACAATTTCATAAATTGTTAGAAAATAAATGATTTATCCCATGAGAAACTCCAGCATCTTCAGACTACTTTTTAGCTTCCTATTCGTTATTTCTATTGCCTATACTTCTTATAGTCAGGAAACAGAAGAGACCAAACCGGTAGAAACAGAAGTTGTCGAGGTTAAAACAATCGCTTTAAACGACATTTCTACTGAAACAGAAAAGTTAGGACAACGAATAAGAAAGTTGCGCGATATTTTAAAGCCAATTGTGAAAGCTGAGGAAATAGATTCCCTGCTTCATACTGTTTATTCTACCATAAATACACAAAGAGATTCTTTACTCACCGGAATTTCGGAGCTTTCGCAGCGCGACTTACAAGGAGCAATTGTTGAGTGGAGCAACTACAAATCGGAACTAAAAGACTACCAAAGCACCATTGACTCGCGAATAAAAGTACTTAACTCGTTAAACGATGAAGTGGTTGGTGAAATAAGTCGATGGCAAACCACAAAAGAGAAACTGGTTGAAAATACCGAATCCATTGATTTATTTACGAATTTGGATACAATGATCTTTAGGCTTCAAGACATGGTTCAAGTTACCCTTGTTCGTTTAGATAGTATTCTTATTATTCAGAAAAGACTTACCGAAACGGTATTAACCATTAATGAAGTAATTTCTGAAATAAACCGGGCAGAAGTACAGTTACAAAAAGATTATTTTGTATTCGATAGTCCTGCAATCTGGAATTTCGGAAAGATAAATTTAATAAGCCAGGACATTGCTCGTGCGGATACCTTATCATCGAGCACTCTAATTATTTCAGGAGTTGGAGATGATTTTGTTCAATTAGGAGATTTTCTGAGTAAGAATATGCAAAGGGCAATTATGCAAGTTGTGTTTGTGCTGTTGCTTCTTTCACTTTTGTTTGTTGTAAAACGAAAGTGGCAGAAAGGAGAATCAGAACTTGTAAATTCACTCGAAAAAGAGGCGAAAATCGTAATCTCTAACTCGATTGTAGCATCTATAGCAGTTGGCATTCTTGTTTCATCTACTTTTTATGAAGTAATGATTCCGGTATTCAGCGATGTACTCATTTTAATAATATTGTCGTGTACAGCCTATTTACTTCCGAAACTTTCTCATCCGAAAATATCACGCTCATTATTAATTGTTCTATTGGTTTATGTGTTAAAGTCCATCGAAATTTATATCGACCCAGAATCAATACTGGCCAGAGTAATACTGCTCATTAATGCATCGTTATTATCTTATGCATTTATTATTGGTAAGCGAATAATGAATAGTAACAAAGTCAATTTCCCAAAAATTTCAACCTTTAGGAAATACATTGTTCCTTTTTATTTGGTGTTTATGTTTGTGGCTATAATAGCCAACATTATTGGCATGGTTAATCTGGCTCGCTATCTAACTTCAGCCGTTTTAACTTCAGTTGCACTTGGGGCGGTGGTATATTTA
>JAUVDE010000311.1 GCA_030595485.1 Draconibacterium sp. | reverse complement strand
GGCAATATTCTGAAGAAAGATAAAGATTTAGATACGCTTATTTTGGGGTGTACACATTATCCGCTGCTTTTGGATCTGCTTAAAAAATATGTTCCAAAAGAAATTCAGATTTTAAAACAAGGACATATTGTTGCCGAAAAGTTAGTGGAGTATTTGCAGCGTCATCCTGAAATGGAAAATCGATTATCAAAACAGGGGACTTTAAATTTTCAAACTACTGAGTCGGCAGAAATCTTTTCAAGTAAAGCAGCTTTGTTTATGGAGCAAGAGGTGGAGGCTAAAACAATACACTTTTGAGATTAGAACGCTGATAACACTGATCTAGCAGATAATCGCAGAAAACTACGTAAATCATAAAATATCAGTGTCATCAGCGTTCTAATTCTATTAAGCTACAAATTCTTTTACAATCTTATTCATTTCGTCAAACTGTTCTTCCATGCTTTGTAATAATTTGTACTGTGCACGGGTGCGAACAAGGTTGTGCTCTGGCGACTTAGTTTTGTAGTAATTGTCGCCATCAATATAATCCATTAAGAAGCGAAGTACTTGTTCGTAGGTAATATACTTGGCTGAAAAGGCTAAGTATTCAATCTCTTTAGCGGTTAAAAATGATTTGGCTTCTTCGAGGTAACCTTTGGTAAAGGCTTTGTATATTTCAATGTCCATCGAAACATTATCCAGATTCTCATCATCTTCAGCACCTGTGTTAGTGTACGAACGCATGGCATCGCCAAAATCGTTTAAGGCAGTACTATTCAAAACAGTATCTAAATCGATTACGCAAAGTACATTTCCTTCTTTATTAAAAAGAATATTATTGATTTTTGTATCGTTGTGAGTTACACGTGTTGCAATGGTTCCGTCTTCCACTAGTTTCCAGAAATCCAACATTTCATTTCGTCGACTTTCCACCCACGAAATTTCTTCAGCAATTTCTGCTTTTCTTCCAACCGGGTCTTTTGCTATAACTTCATCCCATTGGTTAAAACGAAAACGAATATCGTGAAATCCGGGCAGGATATTTACCAGCGGTTCATTTAAGTCGGCAACCAAAGACTGAAATTTACCAATTCCTTTTCCACCGGCGTATGCTAATTCAGGAGTTTCTGCAGCATCGTAAGCAATGGTGTCTTCAATAAACAAACATACTGCCCAATATTCCTCTTCAGCATCTAGCCAATAAAGTTTTCCATCTTTAG
Source organism: Draconibacterium sp. (assembly GCA_030595485.1). Classification (GTDB taxonomy): domain Bacteria; phylum Bacteroidota; class Bacteroidia; order Bacteroidales; family Prolixibacteraceae; genus Draconibacterium. The sequence goes on along the minus strand of JAUVDE010000311.1, from coordinate 3,316 downwards.
CCGGAATAACGGTCATTGCTTCGCGCATTGGGTCACCACCAGCTGCCTTAACTTTGCCTTTAATGTGTTGGCAAACTTTCTCGATGTTATCCATCATTGCCGGAATAGGAGAGAAGATGGCTTTGTTTTTTCGCTGAAGGATATAAGTTGGAGACTTACCTTCAGTAGTAATAATAAAGGTGTCGTTTATAAATCCCTCTCCAAGTTGTTTTACTTCGTCAATTATACCTTCCAGTTGAAAGTTTAATGCAATTGTGCTAAGATCAGCGTTCATATTGATTTTGTTTTAATTTGAAACGGGAAGTCAAGCGCCATAATTTATTGCACTGCTAACTTCCACCTTCCTGTTTTTAACTCCAAATATTTTGTGGGTAAACTCCCTGTTCAATCAGGGCTTTTATTTTATTTACTACAATCGGTTTATCTGCTTGGTAAGTAACTCCAAACCAAGGCGAATTGGCTTCAAGTACTTTAACGCTGACTTTTCCTTCTTCTATCAGTTCAAAAACTACCGAAGGAATGTACATTTCTGATTTTGGTTTATTCATTTCAGTTTTAAGAAAATCAACAAACTTTCTTTCTAAAGCCTCAAAAAGCGAAGGCTGAAATCCCCAAAAATTCATTGAAGCACTTTCATTTCCTGTCATTGGAGTTTCAGAACCATTTTCTTCCACTGAAACAGCAGCTGCATCTTTTTTGAATATTTTGGTTGTTTCAACAATCTTAACCAGATTTTGCTTTTCATCAACTGTGCAAATACCCCGCGAAACAGAACCATGATCGGATAAGGTATTTTTTAGTTGGTAACCTACCATTGAATATTCCGACTTGTTATTTGAACTACTCAGATAATTCGACATTATTTTATAGGCATTCTCTCCATAAAAATCATCGGCATTAATTGCACAGAAAGGTTCGTTAATAATATCCTTTGCAACTAAAATGGCATGTGCTGTTCCCCATGGTTTTTCTCGTCCTTCGGGTAAACTAAAACCTTTTGGTAGTCTATCTAGTTCTTGAAAAACATATTCAACTTCTATTTTCCCCACCAACTTTGCATCGAATTTTTCTTTAAATGCATCGGCAAAACTTTCGCGAATTACAAAAACTACTTTGCCAAAACCGGCACGAATAGCATCGTATATTGTGTAGTCGATAATGGCTTCACCATTAGGTCCAACTGGTTCAACTTGTTTGAGTCCACCAAAACGACTTCCCATTCCGGCAGCTAGTATTAATAATGTGGGCTTCATATTTTTCTGCTTTTTTATTTAATGCACGCAAATGTACATTCATTACCTTTCGTCACCAATATAAGAACATATTTATTCTTACTTATTTACAGTGAATTAATCAAGTACGAAAGAATAAAAACTAATCGTAAATAAAAAATATACCGACTAATAGTTTATAAAAAAATTAAAAAGAGTGGGTTTTGTTCTGAAAATGAATTAAAAGCTATTATATTCGGGGCAAATTAAAATCTAAATTAAATACAATGGGACAATCAGATTCTTCGAAAGTAAAAAGTTTTTTACTGCCACTTATCATAATTGGGGTAATGTTTTTTGCAATTGGCTTTGCATTGGGTATAAATAGTTATCTAATTCCATTATTGAATAAAGCTTTGGATATTTCTTCGGGAGAATCATATTTGGTTCTTGCAGCTACCTTCTCTGCTTTTTTAATATTTGGATACCCGGCATCGTTGGTAATTGCAAAAATTGGCTACAAAAGAACAATGGCGCTATCGTTTTTAATGTTTGCAGTTGGTTTGTATCTTTTTATTCCATCAGCAAAAATGGAAAGCCTTCCTTTGTTTTTATTGGCGTCTTTTATTAGTGGAGCTGGAAATGCATTTTTGCAAGCTTCGGTTAATCCTTATATAACCATTATGGGGCCTATTGAAAGTGCAGCTAAAAGAATGAGTTTTATGGGAATTGCCAATAAGCTGGCATGGCCAATTGCTCCTTTGTTTCTGTCCTTGGTAATTGGGAAAAGTGTAAACGAAGTAGTGCTAACTGATATTAATCTTCCATTTGTAATTATTATTGGTGTTTTTGTGCTTTTAGGAGTTTTAGCCCTTTTGGCGCCACTTCCTGAAGTAAAAGCGGCAGGTGAAGATGAAGACAGTGTTGAGGATTGTCCTTATGCTGCTAATAAAACTTCAATTTGGCAGTTTCCTCACTTGTTGTTAGGTGTACTTGCTTTATTTGTTTACGTTGGTGTTGAAACTATATCGTTAGGTACTTTAATTGATTATGCTGAAAGTATAGGACTACCAAACCCAGAAGCTTATGCGTGGATTGCTCCAATAGGAATGGTGTTAGGATACATTGCAGGAATAATCTTTATTCCAAAGTATATTAGTCAATCACAAGCATTAAGAATAGTGTCAGTCATTGCAATTTTTGGCTCATTAATGGTAGTGCTTACACCCGAGGATATTTCTATATTCTTTATATTATTTATGGCTTTGGGATGTTCTCTAATGTGGCCTGCTTTATGGCCTCTTGCTATGACCGACCTTGGTAAATTCACCAAAACGGGGTCGTCGCTAATGGTAATTGCAATTGTTGGTGGTGCCGTTTTTCCAACAATTTATGGCTTTTTAAAAGATGCCATTGGATCACAGAATGCCTATTGGATTGTACTTCCTGGTTTCCTATATATATTGTATTACGGTTTAAAAGGACATAAAATCAGAACCAAATAGAAAGTTGTTCTGAATAAAAAAAACGTGGTAAATCATTTATTGATTTACCACGTTTTTCATTTACTGCAAACTGATACTGTAAACTACGACTTTCTTCCTACTTGTACCAACTTGAATACATATTATAAGCATTTGCAATACGTTCCACTTCTCCGTGCAAAAGTTTAGGACTAATGTCTTTTACTTTTTTTGCCGGAACACCTGCATACACCGAACCCGACTCAACAATGGTTCCTTTTGTAACAACTGAACCTGCTGCCACAATCGAATTGCTTTCCACCACTGCATTATCTAAAATAACAGCGTTCATGCCAATCATTACATTGTCTTTTAAAGTACAACCATGAACAATGGCTCCGTGGGCAATGGTAACATTATTACCAATATTGGTAGGCGATTTTTTATAGGTGGCATGTATAGTTGCATTATCTTGCACATTGGTGTTGTTACCAATTTTTATATAATGCACATCGCCACGCAAAACGGCACTGTACCAAATACTGCAATTATCACCAATTTCTACATCGCCAATTAACACCGCTGTTTCAGCTAAAAAACAGTCTTTCCCTACTTTCGGAGTTTTATTGTTAAGTTCTCTAA
>JAUVDE010000363.1 GCA_030595485.1 Draconibacterium sp. | reverse complement strand
CAAATTGCCGAGAAAGTGATTCAAAAGGAATTGAGCAATAAAGGCGCTCAAGAAAAGATGGTAGATGGTTTAATCGACGATATCAAGCTGAATTAAAAGTATGGACCAAAGTGCAATAACAGTACGTTACGCAAAGGCTTTCTTTTCAATAGCAAAAGAAAAAAAACTGCTCATTGAGCTTAAAACTGATATTGAATCCGTTGTGGGAGTTTGCTCTCAATCGGCCGATTTTTCACTTTTACTAGAAAGCCCTATTGTAAAATCTTCGAAAAAAGTGGAGTTAATTAAAACGATTTTCAGTGGAAATGTAAATAAACTTACACTGAATTTTATGCTTTTAATTACACAAAATAAGCGAGAAGTTCACATTCCAGGTATTTGCAGAAATTTTCTGGAATTAACCCGAAAAGACCAAAATATAAAGTCGGCAGTATTAACTACCGCTTCAGAAGTGAGCAACGATACCGCTCAAAAAATACAGGAATTATTGGGAAAAGAATTAAATGCAACGGTTGAACTTTCAACCAATGTTAAACCCGACATTTTAGGAGGCTTGGTTTTGCGCCTCGACGACAAACAGTACGATGCCAGCGTGGCAACACAACTGAAAAAAGTTAAGCAAAACCTTTTAGAAACTGAATTATAAAACAAGCGAATAAAATTAATAGAACATGGCTAATATAAAACCTGCTGAAGTATCTGCAATTCTAAAACAACAACTAGAAGGATTTAAGTCGGAAGCCGAACTGGAAGAAGTTGGTACCGTATTGCAAGTTGGTGATGGTATTGCCCGTATTTACGGTCTATCGAACGTTGAAGCGAACGAAATGATTGAATTCGACAGCGGCATAAAAGGAATTGTACTTAACCTCGAAGAGGATAATGTTGGTGCAGTACTTTTAGGATCTTCGGAAGAAATTAAGGAAGGAGATACCGTAAAACGTTTGCGCCGTATTGCATCGATAAATGTTGGTGAAGGATTACTCGGACGAGTTATCAACACTATTGGTGATGCTATCGACGGAAAGGGCGCTCTTACAGGCGAACTTTTAGAAATGCCTTTGGAACGTAAAGCTCCGGGTGTAATATTCCGTCAACCGGTAACCCAGCCTCTGCAAACAGGCTTAAAAGCTATTGATGCCATGATACCGATTGGCCGTGGACAGCGTGAGTTAATTATTGGTGACCGCCAAACAGGAAAAACGGCTGTGGCAATTGATACCATTATTAACCAACGTGAAAATTTCGAAAAAGGAACACCCGTTTATTGTATTTATGTGGCGATTGGACAAAAAGGTTCAACAGTTGCCAATATTGCTGCAACACTTGAAAAAGCGGGTGCAATGGAATATACGGTAATTGTTATGGCAACAGCAGCCGACCCTGCCGCATTGCAGTTTTACGCTCCATACGCAGGTGCTGCTATTGGCGAATATTTCCGTGATACCGGACGCGATGCCTTAATTATCTACGATGATTTATCGAAACAAGCCGTTTCGTATCGTGAGGTTTCCTTGTTACTTCGCCGTCCACCGGGCCGTGAAGCTTATCCTGGTGACGTTTTCTACCTACACTCACGTTTATTAGAACGTGCTGCAAAAGTGATTGACTCAGACGAGATTGCAAAAAATATGAACGACCTGCCCGACTGTTTAAAAGACAGAGTAAAAGGTGGTGGTTCGTTAACCGCTCTTCCAATAATTGAAACGCAAGCCGGTGATGTTTCGGCCTATATTCCAACCAACGTAATTTCAATTACCGATGGTCAGATATTCCTGGAGTCGAACCTGTTTAACTCGGGTATACGTCCGGCAATTAACGTGGGTATTTCAGTGTCGCGTGTGGGTGGTAATGCACAAATTAAGTCGATGAAGAAAATTTCGGGTACTTTAAAACTCGACCAGGCTCAATTCCGCGAACTGGAGGCTTTTGCTAAGTTTGGTTCCGATTTAGATGCAGCGACCATGCGTATACTCGATAAGGGACGTAAAAATGTTGAAATTCTGAAACAAGGACAATATTCACCAGTGAGAGTTGAACACCAGGCTGCAATTATTTATTGCGGAGTAAAAGAACTTTTACGCGATGTTCCGGTTGAAAAGGTAAAAGAATTTGAAGCTGATTTCCTTGAAAGTATGGAAATGTCGCATCGCCCCATTTTAGACAAAATAAAAACAGGAAAGCTTACCCAGGAAATTGAAGATACAATTAAGAAAGTAGCTGCAGAAACAGCTGAGAAGTATAAGTAGTAATTGAGTAAATGGGTTATTGAGGGAAACAAAAACCTCATTCACTTAAAAGTTTTATTCTGGATAAAAAGAATAAGAGGTATTCAAAGCAGGAAAATGAGTAATTGAGTTATTGAGGAAGAATCCTCATTTACCCATTTACTCAATAACACATTCACTAGTATGGCTGGATTAAAAGAAATACGAACACGAATAGCATCGGTAAAAACCACACGGCAAGTAACAAGTGCCATGAAAATGGTTTCGGCGGCAAAGCTTAAAAAAGCGCAGGATGCCATTATGCAAATCAGGCCTTATGCCGATAAATTGCATCAGATTTTAGCATCGTTAAGTGCCAGCCTCGAAAATGTGGAAGATTCGATATATACCCAAGCGCGCGAGCCCGAAAAGGTTTTGGTTTTACTGGTAACATCAAACCGTGGTTTATGTGGTGGTTTTAATACCAACATCAGCAAAAAGGCTGTTGAATTGGTAAATACAAAATACGCCCGCCAGCTAAAATCAGGTAAAGTTGATTTTATGTGTGTTGGAAAACAAGGTGGTCGCCAGCTAAAACATCGGGGATTAAATGTAGTAGCCGACGAAACTGAAGTGTTTGATGCACTATCATTTGAAAATGCATCGCGAATTGCTTCGGAAGCCATGACAGCTTTTGCCGATGGTAATTACGATCGCATTGAATTGGTTTACAATCAGTTTAAAAATGCTGCTGTACAAATTCAAACCACCGAGCAATTTCTTCCGGTTGAAATGGAAGAAGGCAACGAAGATACTTCGAATTACGATTTTATTTACGAGCCATCGAAAGAATACATCATTCAAGAATTAATTCCACGCTCATTAAAAATTCAGTTTTATAAAGCATTGCTCGATTCGCATGCTGCCGAACATGGCGCACGAATGACTGCCATGCACCAGGCTACTGATAATGCAAGTGATTTAATCGATGAACTGGCACTTCAGTACAATAAAGCCAGACAAGCCACAATTACGAACGAAATTCTAGAGATTGTTGGTGGTGCCGAGGCATTAAACGGATAAATAGAAAATTCTATATTGAAAAGGCCGGAATTCATTTTTGAGTTCCGGCTTTTTTGTGGGACATACTGGATTCGAACCAGTGACTTCTACCCTGTCATCCGTCAACCGACGGACTAAACCAACTGAACTGTTATCAACCTATTTGTTTGCGAATAAAATCCCTTCCACGCGACGTTTTTAATTGTCTCTCTCGTTTGAGAGCTGCTGATTTTGTTTCCAATTCTTCGGTATAAATCAATTTCCATGGCTGATATTTAGATGTCCACCCAGTATTACGTTCGTCGTTGTGGGCAGCAAATCGATTTTGGACATCAGAACTATATCCAATGTAAATCTTATCAAACTTCTCGGAATATAGGGCGTAAACAAAAAACATATTAAAATGTGGGCCGTGGCAGATTCGAACTGCCGACCTCATGCCTGTCAAGCATGCGTTCTAAACCAACTGAACTAACGGCCCTGTCAAATTATCCCTGTCATCCGTCAGCTGACGGACTAAACCAACTGAGTTAATGTC
>JAUVDE010000214.1 GCA_030595485.1 Draconibacterium sp. | reverse complement strand
CTTTGTGAATGGTTCTCGTATCATTCAGCAATTAAAAATCGCAACATAAGACTCGTCCCTGTATGGGGGACGGGTTTTACTAAATACCCAATTATCAATTAAATTACCGCTTATGAAATCTTTAGCCTTAATTGCCCTTTGCCTTTTTACATTCAGCTTTTCAAATGCCCAACAAACATTCTCAGTTCCCGAAGTAACTCCCGAGCAAGAAAAGGAAATTCTTTACAACCACGTTATCGCTTATTTTGCATGCGGAATGACTTTTGCCAAAACTCAGGGGGTGTCGCCTGAAGCTTATGGTAAATATATTGCTGAGCAGTTTAAACCGTTTTGGGATTCAAGTCAGGGATTTCCGGCTTTTGCTAATACCATCATGTTTATACTAAAAGGTATGCACCCAGCCAACGAAATGCAAATAGTGAAACAGAGCAATAAAATGCTGCAGTTTAAATTAAAAAATGTGGATGCGCTGTTTCAAATGGGACCGGCGTATGGTATTACTTATGCCGAGTTTCTTGAATGTTCAAAAGGAACGCTTGAAACTTTGGCTAACTATATGAATACTTCATTTGAGCAAAAAACGACCGATGATGGCTGGTATATTGTTACACTGAAAGCAAAATAAAACTTAAATTAAAGTAACCCGCACCTTTTTATTCTTCAACTTAGTATTGTTAACTGCTTCAATTACTGCCTCAACTTTGTCGGCACGAACAGCCACAAAAGCACAATCAATTTTTAATTCGATAATACCCAATTGTTCTTTGTCGAGTTTGCCTTGTTTGAAGAATAGTCCGGCAATGTCACCTTTCGATATTTTGTCTTTTCGTCCACCCGAAATAAACAGCGTTTCCCATCCCGGTTTTGTTGGAAGCGGTGCGTCTATCAGTTCTTCAATTTCGGTAGGCTCAATAAACTCAGGATACTCTTCATCGGCCCATTTAAGGATGTATGCAGTTCCTTCGCTGTGCATGCGAGCTGTTCGTCCGTTTCGGTGGGTAAACTCCTGGAAACGCAGCGGAAGGTGATAATGCAGTATGAATTTAAGTTCAGGAATATCTAGTCCGCGAGCTGCCAAATCGGTTGCAACAATTAGTTTGTGTGTTCCGTTTCTAAACTTTATGAGTACACGTTCGCGGTCAATTTGTTCCATGCCACCATAAAAAGTACCATGGTCGATTCCTTTTTCAGTAAGAAAATCACTTACTCGTTGAATGGATTCTTTGAAGTTGCAAAATATAATTCCGGGCTGGTTACCTATGTGACTTAGTGCTTTTACCAAAGTTTCCAGTTTATCCTTTTCGGGCGAGAGAATCGTTTTTATATCCAGTTCAGGAATTTCATCCTTTAGGTAATTTACGCTAATCGGATTTTTGAATGTCAGGAACTCTGGAATACGCACGCGGTAAGTTGCCGAAGTCAGAATCTTTTTCTCGGTCTTGGTCAAAAAGGAAAGAATGTCTTGCATGTCTTTTTCGAAACCTACTTCCAGCGATTTATCGAACTCGTCGAGTACTAGCGTTTTGATTTTATGGGTATAAAATGTTTCGCGGCGCATGTGGTCGGCAACTCTTCCGGGTGTTGCAATTAAAATGGCAGGCGGGCGGTTTAAATCAACACGGTCTTTGCTAAAATTACGACCTCCGTAAAAAGCATTGCATTTATAACCCGTTCCCATGTTACGCGTAACCTGTTCAATTTGTAACGCCAGTTCGCGCGAAGGCACCAAAATTAAAACCTGAACAAATTCACAATCCGGATCCAAGTCAGCAATAATAGGCAACATAAACGCCAACGTTTTTCCTGTTCCGGTTGGTGAAAGCAAAATTGTATTATCTGCCGATTGGATAGCCAGTTTGGCCTCTTCCTGCATCGGATTTAATTTCTCAATATTTAGCTTGCTGAGAATATTCTTTTGATTCTTCTTTTGTCCTGACATGGCGCAAAGGTAATCTTAATACTTAGATTGTTTTGGCTTGTAAGTTTCATGTTAAGTAATTTCCTGAATAAGGGCGCAGCTATCGTTAGTGTTTTTACAGAATCAACTAGAAAATGCGTTTCAATAAGGGAATTTGTTTTGCCAACACGGCTACTCCGAAACTAGCTATTATAGCTAAAGGAGTAAGTGCCAAAAACTTTACGAGCAACACGGTTTCCCAATTTATGAACAATACACTAATTCCAACTAAAACAGGAGGGTGTAAAACATACAAAGCATAGGCACTGCCCGAGAGACTTTTTGCAATCTTACACTGTTTGTTCCATTTAATTTTTAAAATACCCAATAGTGCCACCATAATAGAGAATCCTATAAGCTGTTCCCAAATGGCAAAACCAAGCGAGTGCCATGTTCCTCGTCCGGCAAACTGTTTAACACCGTTAAGGTGGGCATCGCCAATAAAAAATAGGGCGGGGAATGCTACCAACATAAGAAACAAAACAAACCATGCCCATTTTTTTGCGTGCTTAAATGATACAAATAAATCGGAATTATAACGGGCAGCAATAACACCAAAAACAAACAAGAAAATGTACTGCGAAAAATGCCCTAAGTCAAATGGCATCCATGCTATTCCAGCCCCTTTAAATAATGGATATTTTATTCTGACAATAAATGTGACTACTCCTATGAGAATGGAAGTAAGGAATATATAATACCATTTTATGGTTGGAAGTTTCTTTTTTTGCTTGTTCCTTAATGCCGGTATTAATAAATAGGCAATTAAATATAAAAAGGTAAAATAGCTAAGTGCCAGAACAAACCACATCACTCCAAATCCAAATGCCCGTCCGCTCGACCATAATTCCATAAACGAGAAATCGGCATAGTTGGGATATTTTGCCGGCCATGCTATGTAAGCCGTAAAAACATTCAGAAAGAAAAAAGTAAGTGCCAGTGGAATACCCAGACGAATGATTCGCTCTTTGGTAAATTTTAATAATCCCTTCTTTTGAAAGGAGAGATGTGTAAAGTAGGCACTTATAAAAAAGAACATACCCATAAAAAACGACTGGCTGGTGGCGTTTATAATTGTCAGCGGCAGAATGGTTCCCAATCCTGCACCACTTTCAGTATATGTCCAACCTCCCGGTCCACCATAAGTGCACGCTACGTGTACAACAACTACCAACACCGATAAAATAATGCGTAAGTTTTCGATATAAAGAAGGCGTGGGGTAGTGGTGTTTTCTTTCTTCTGTGAATTCAAGTTTTGAAGTTTTTTAGTTTTAGAACTACGGATTCAAAAAATTGTCTTTTTCAAATGTAGAATTCTAAACCCAAAACTTGCAGCTATATTATTCGTTTATACCGATATGGTCTAAATAGCAATTATTAGGGGCGAAAAATCAAAATGAATGGCTTTCTCATTAACAACCATAACTAATTTCTGCACCTGAAGTGGCATTGTTCCCCTCTGTTTTATGGCCATCGCGTTTCCACCAATCCAGCCCACCCAATAATTCTTTTACACAGAAACCCAATTGGGTCATGTTTAACGCTCCTTTGGTCGAGGCGTTGCATCCAATTTCATCGCAGTAGGTAACGTAAAAATATTTTTGTCGAGTTTGCCGTATGTCTCCTGATTCATGGTACGGTGTGAAATATTGATAGCTTCTGGAATATGTCCTCGTTCAAAAGCTTCGTTTGAACGGGTATCTATTACTACAACTTGTTCTTTACTGTTTAGTTTATCAAACAAATCCCACGAGTCTATCTCATATTTTAGCTTGGCTTTGTAAAAGTTTATTTGTTCTTCCATGCTTTTCAAACAACAAGAGGAGTGAAAAGGTTTCCTAATTAATTCTTTGTTAAAGAGAAGTGGTCATTGATTTCGACTTTAATGCTCATGTTCAAGATAAATGCGTGTCAATTCGATTATATATTAATTGAATATGAGCAAAAGGATTCTGTGCCTGCAGTTCTGTTTTAATTGGGTAGTTTTTATAAAGTGTGTGAAAAATAGGCGAAGTTTGTAGATTTATTTGGGGGTGCCTGGAGAAAAAGTTTACTATTAATTGCATTGCCCCATAAAAATAGCAGGGTAAAAGCTAATTGCAAAATATTAAAATGATTGTATGATTTGTGTTTAACTTCAAAAATGATTCATAAATGTTAATTAATATAGAAAAAAGATAGAAATAATTTTGTAGTGTTGACAAAGTGATTATTTTTGAGAAAAATTAGTAACAGATTTAAAACAGATAATATGTGTGGAATTGTAGGCGCATTTGATTTAAAAACCGATTCTCAAGAATTAAGGTCAAAAGTATTGGCGATGTCGAAGAAATTGAGGCATCGTGGACCAGACTGGTCGGGAATTTATTGCGGAGAGAAAGCAGTTATTGCTCACGAACGACTTTCAATTGTTGACCCCGAATCAGGTGGTCAGCCTTTATATAGTAAAGATAAATCTTTGATTCTGGGTGTGAATGGTGAAATTTATAATCACCGTGAAATCCGTAAGGAATATGAAGGAGAATATGAATTCCAAACCGGTTCGGACTGTGAAGTTATTTTGGCTTTGTACAACGATAAAAAGGAAAAGTTCTTAGATGATTTAAATGGAATTTTTGCATTTGCCTTATACGATGAAAAAGAAGATGCTTATTTAATTGGTCGCGACCACATTGGAATTATTCCTTTGTACATGGGCTGGGATGAATTTGGCAACTTCTATGTTGGTTCCGAGTTAAAAGCTTTGGAAGGTTTCTGCACTAAAATCGAAGAATTTCCACCTGCACATTATTTATACAGTAAAGATGGCGAAATTAAAAGGTGGCATAACCGCGAATGGACTGAATTTGAAAATGTAAAAGATAATCCTGCTGATATTGAAGAGTTGAGACAAGCTTTGGAAGATGCAGTAGAGCGACAGTTAATGTCAGATGTACCGTACGGTGTTCTATTGTCGGGTGGATTAGACTCGTCGATTACTTCGGCTCTGGCCAAAAAATTCTCAGCTAAACGTATCGAAGAGGGTGGTAAAAGTGATGCCTGGTGGCCACAGTTGCACTCCTTTGTAGTTGGTTTAGAGGGGGCTCCCGACTTGGCAGCTGCCAGAAAGGTTGCCGACCATATTGGTACCGTTCACCACGAAATTCATTATACTATTCAGGAAGGTTTAGATGCCATTCGCGATGTAATTTATCACATCGAAACATACGATGTAACATCGGTGCGTGCTTCTACTCCAATGTATATGTTAGCGCGTGTTATCAAATCGATGGGAATTAAAATGGTATTAACCGGCGAAGGTGCCGACGAAATGTTTGGTGGTTATTTGTATTTCCACAAAGCGCCAAATGCCGAAGAATTCCACAAAGAATGTGTGACTAAAATTAGTCGTTTGCATATGTACGATTGTTTGCGTGCCAATAAATCATTAGCCGCTTGGGGGGTTGAAGGTCGTGTGCCGTTCCTCGATAAAGAATTTTTGGATGTGGCTATGCGTTTTAATCCTGAAGAAAAAATGGCAAAAAACGGACGAATGGAAAAGTATCCGGTCCGTAAAGCTTTTGAGGCTATTTTACCACAAGAAGTTGCGTGGCGTCAGAAAGAACAATTCTCTGACGGTGTTGGCTACGGCTGGATCGATACCTTAAAAGATATTGCAACGCAGCAAGTAAGCGACGAAATGATGGAAAATGCGAAATTCCGCTTCCCAGTTCATACGCCAATGAATAAAGAAGAATACATGTATCGCCAAATTTTCAGCGAGCATTTCCCTTCTGACCAAGCTGCTGCTTGTGTACCATCGCTTGAATCAATTGCATGTAGTACCGAAAAAGCTTTGGAATGGGATGAATCATTCCGAAACAATGCGGATCCATCTGGCCGTTCAGTAATGGCTGTTCATGACGACGGAGCTGATTTTGATGATATTAAAAAAGAAGAATCTTAGAATACGATAATCAATCAATTCAAGAAACCATCCGTAATTTACGGGTGGTTTTTTTGTGGAAATTACTTGAGTGTTTGAAATGTCCAGGCTACAATCCTACTCATTTTGTTGCCTTGGCCCATGTTTATGGTTTCTACCATTTTTGCGTTAATTTTTTTCAAACTCTTGTAAATACCGGGCAAATTAGCCTCTTTCGAAACCAGTGTTGTAAACCATAAAATGGAATCTGCAAACTGTAGGCTTTC
>JAUVDE010000336.1 GCA_030595485.1 Draconibacterium sp. | reverse complement strand
TGTTGAAGGAATCTTTACTGCTGAGATTGATTATGCCCGCGTTCGCGAAGAGCGCCAAAACTTTGATCCGGCAGGTCATTACTCGCGCCCGGATGTTACGCAACTTATTGTAAATAGGGAAAGAAATTCTCTTGTGAAATTTAAATAATCAAAAATGCCTGAACTTAAAGAGAAACCCATTCTTGCTGAATTTCAAAAATATGTGACAGAGCTGGAGCACGAGCGTGGCTTCATTGCGCAAACCACTATCGACAAATGCCTTTTACTGGGCGAAGAGGTGGGTGAATTGTTTAAAGCCGTTCGGAAATCAGAAGGACTAGCAATTGATACCAATTCAACTTTTACCGAGATTGGTGATGAGTTGGCGGATATTTTTATTTATCTATGTGCCATTGCCAACCGAAAAGGAATTGATTTAGAAGAGGCATTTCGTGCCAAAGAGGAAAAGAATAAAAAACGAGTTTGGAAATCAGTCTAACATCGTATCACGTCCATCAACCTGAACTCGTTTCAGGCTCTATCAAAATGTTATATAAAAAAGATTCTGAAATAAATTCAGAATGACATAAAGAAACCTAATACCAATGGAAACTATAAAAATTCCTTATTCAGAAATGAAAGGTGAGTTCAAACGAATTCTACTACGAAATTCTTTTACCGAAGAAAAAGCAGATAAATGTGCAGATATTTTTGCCACAAACAGTTTAGAAGGAATTTATTCGCATGGAGTTTACCGCTTTCCACGTTTTGTTGAATACCTTCAAAAAGGATATGTAAAACCCGATGCTGAACCCGAGCTTATTCATTCTGTGGGAGCCTTGGAACAATGGGAAGGAAATTTAGGACCGGGTCCTTTAAATGCAGAGATTTGTACCAACCGTGCCATGAAGCTTGCCACCAAAAATGGAATTGGATGTGTAGCAATTGGCAATACCAACCATTGGATGCGTGGCGGAACGTATGGTTGGCAAGCTGCCAAAAAAGGCTTTGTTTTTATTGGCTGGACCAACACAACACCAAATATGCCTGCATGGGGAGCAAGCGAAAGCAAGCTGGGAAATAACCCGCTGGTTTTTGCCGTACCCTTTGGTAACGAAGCCATTGTTTTAGATTTTGCCATGACTCAGTTTTCGTACGGAAAAATTGAAGCCACCAAAACTGAAGGCAAAGAACTGTCTTTTGCCGGAGGATTCAACAGCAAAAATGAATTAAGTAAGAACCCCGATGAAATATTACAAACCATGCGCGGATTGCCAATTGGCTATTGGAAAGGAGCAAGTCTATCACTTCTTCTCGATATTATCGCAAGTATTTTATCTGCAGGATTAGCTACGCACGAACTCGGAAAACAAGAAGCTGAGCACGGTGTTTCGCAGGTATTTGTTGCCATCGATATTTCAAAGCTTAGCAACTTCCCGGCAATTGAAAAAACCGTTTCTGAAATAATTTTGGATTTCAAACAAGCAGAATTAATTGAACCTGAGAACCCGGTTCGTTATCCGGGAGAAAAAGTTATTGAAACACGTGAAGAAAATATGAAAAACAGAATTCCGGTGAATAAAAATATTTGGAATGAAATTATCAACTTATAAAATTCGCATTCGACACAGAATAGTGCTGTTAACGATTGTTGCTACTCTAGTTGGCTTGTTTAGTTCGGCACAAACCAAGGTCATTTTACTCGGAACCGGAACACCCAATCCCGACCCTGCCCATGCCGGAAGCAGCGTTGCGATTATTGTAAACGACAATGTTTATTTGGTCGATTTCGGAGCAGGCATTGTTCGGCAAGCAGCAAAAATGACCCCAAAGTATGGAGGTGAATTTCCTCAGTTGGAAGCCACAAACTTAAAGCTTGCTTTTCTTACCCATTTACACTCTGACCACACCATTGGTTTGCCCGATTTACTTTTAACTCCGTGGGTTTTAGAGCGCGATGTACCACTCGAAATTTATGGACCAACCGGAACCAAACATTTGGCTGATAATATTGTAGAAGCTTACAAAGCAGACATCGATTATCGATTAAATGGGTTAGAGCCAGCCAATGAAAATGGGTGGAAAGTAAACACCCACGAATTTACTGATGACGGAATGGTTTATCAGGATTCACTTGTGAAAGTAGAAGCGTTTCACGTTGTTCACGGAGGGTGGAAAAATGCTTTTGGCTTTCGATTTACCACCCCCGACAAAACCATAGTAATCTCGGGCGACACTCGGCCCTGCAATAACATTCTGGAATATTCGAAAGGGGCTGATATTTTAATTCATGAAGTTTATTCGTATTTCCGCTGGACCAAACGAAACGACTTTTGGCAGAAATACCATGCAGCCAACCACACTTCAACTTACGAACTAGGCGAATTGGCAGCCAAAGCTAAACCTGGCAAAGTAGTACTTTATCATTTACTTTTTTGGGGCGACACAGAAGAAGACTTATTAAATGAAATTGCTGAAAAGTATAATGGCGAGGTGATTGTGGGGCGTGACTTTATGGTGATTGAGTAAGAGTGGAACGCTGATAACGCTGATTTTTCTGATGGTCGTAGATATAAGAAAAAGATTCCATCCTTCTATTCTTGAAACACTAAGGATGGAATCTTTTCGTGTCGTTTAGTCGCTCAGTAAAAATCAGCGAGAATCAGCATTATAATTGTTCTACATACTATTCGTATTGCTGAACAATTACCCCTGCTAAACGAAGTAAGGAAGTGTGTGCATCAATAAATGCATAAATTGCTTCCAATTCGCCTTGGGCTGCTCTTGTATAAATAGTTTGCACATCTCTGAAGTTAAAAGAATTGATTGCTCCCGAATCAAATTTTTCTTGCGAAATCTGAAGATTTAGTTCGGCTGCTTCAAGGTTCTCGCGGGCTACATCAAGCAACTCTTTTTGAACCAGATAGAATTCGAAGAAATTAGCCAAACGGTTGTTCAGGTCGTGCTGCATGTCTTCCAATTCTATAACCCCAACTTCTTTGTCTATTTCTGCAATCTGAACGGCGCGTTTTCTGTTTCCCCCACTAAACAGGTTCCAGCCAAGTGTAAAGTTGCCATATGCATTTGCCGAGTTTGCCCACGAAGCATCAGAGTTCTGGAAATTAGTTCTGTTGCTAGTTCCTGAAACTCCTCCTCTAAAATCGAGAGTAGGAGAGAAGTTACTTTTTGCCGAGGCAATGGCATTCTCCAATAAACGCTGATTTACATATTGATTTTGTAAACTTTTGTTGTTCTCAATCATTTGCGCCTGCAAATCGGCAAGGTTATAATCTACCGGAATAGCCTCGAATTTGTCCGTAAATTCGTAATTAATCAGTTCTTTCTCAGCCATTAAATACGAGAGGTTTCTTTTTGAATTTTTATACCTCACCTCTTGTAGTAAATAAGCAGCCCTATCAGACAAATAGGCATTTTGTGCTTGTAAAACATCATAAGTTACCGCTGCTCCATATTCTTTTCGGTCTTTCGCCAGGTTGTACCTATCTTCCGAAAGACTTAAAATAATATCGAGAGTAGCCATTTTTTCTTTATTAAGTAAAACATCGTAATAAGCCAAAATTACCGATTGAATTGTGCCTTCAACCATAATTGCAGTATTGTTTTCCGACAAGTTTTCCAACTCATCTAAACGGGTTTTACTAATACGTACCGAATAGCCGTCGAAAAGTGTCCAGTTTAAGGAAGCACCAGCTGAAAACCTGTTCGAAGCATAGTTCTCGTTTTCGTTTATATTGTACGAATTATCGTCGCCCAACGAAAGGTTAATGTATGGATAGCGTCCTGCCGTTCCCCAGTTATTCCGAACTTCGGAAATCTGCTGATTACCTTTTGCAATAATAATGTCGTAATTATTTTCGAGTGCCTTTGTAACGGCATTTGCAAGCGTTAATGGTTCCTGTGCCTGAACAATCAAGCCGGATACCAAAAGTATAAGTAGTATTTGTATCTTTTTCATCTTATTTATCCTCCTCTTTATCTTTTTCGTGGTAAATAGTATTATCAATCTTACGTTGTGCATTTAACCAAGCAATTTCCACATGTTCCGGCTCAATCTTTTTACCGGTCCATGTTTCGCGCACAAATCTTCTTAAATCATTTAATACCATAATTAGTGCAGGGAAAAATAGCAGAATAAATGTGGTGCCGAATGCTACTCCATAAACCAGCGAAATAGCCATCGGGATTAAGAATTGTGCCTGGAAGCTTTTCTCCAAAATAAGCGGATATAAACCAACCGAAGTTGTTAATGTTGTTAAAATAATAGGTCGCA
>JAUVDE010000295.1 GCA_030595485.1 Draconibacterium sp. | reverse complement strand
AAGGAGTAGCTTTTGCACATGTTTTTGGTTCGTACAGCGCGCAAGTAGTAACCGTTGAAAAATCGGGTGCAGGCGTAAGAATTAAAAAGGTGGATGCTGTTATAGATTGTGGACAAACCATTAATCACGACACTATTGAAGCCCAAATTGAAGGTAGTATCATTATGGGGTTAACGGCTGCATATAAAGGAGGAATTTCTATTCAAGGAGGGAAAGTTGCCAACAGCAATTTCGATAAATACGAATTGTTACGAATTAATGAAACGCCAGAAATTGAGGTTCAAATAATGAAAAACGACCACGCTCCCGGAGGTATTGGAGAGCCCGGATTCCCACCCACTCCTCCGGCCTTGGGCAACGCCATTTTCAAAGCTACCGGCGTTCGTATTCGGAAATTACCAATGACTGAAGTTAGTATCACATAGACAACAATATAGTTCGAGTATATTGAAAAGATAGACAATTGAATCTATGCCTGCTTTCAAAAACATCATTTTTTCTATCTTTAAACAATAAATTTAATTGATATGAAAGCAGCAGTTCTTACCCGATACAACAAAGTTGAATGGAATGAAGTAGAAAGTCCAAAGTGTAAACCGGGTGAAGTTCTTATAAAAGTTTCGTACGGCTGTATTTGCGGTAGCGACCAGCACATCCATAAAGGAGAATTTCATCCGCGCACACAACTCCCTTTAATTATGGGGCACGAATTTGGAGGAACGGTTGCCGAGCTTGGTGAAGGAGTAAGCGGTTGGGAAGTAGGCGACAAAGTAGCTCCCGATCCAATTATTTGGTGCGGTAAATGCCCGGCCTGCCAAAAAGGGCACTACCCTGCCTGTACTTCATTAAAATTAATTGGCATTGATATGGATGGCGGTTTTCAGGAATACATTTCACTTCCACCTTCCATGTTATATAAAGTTCCGAAAAATGTACCTGATGAACATATTTCGTTAATCGAAGTATTATCCATTGGATGCCACGCCAAAAACCGTGCTGGTGTTAAAGAAAACGATACCATTGTAATTTGGGGTGCTGGAAAAATCGGATTGTGTATTTTACAAGCAGTAAGAACAGTAACAAACAATACGGTTTTTATAATTGATATTCTGGATGAACGACTGGCAATTGGCTCAAAATATTACGATAATGTAATTGCCATAAATGCAAAAAAAGAAGATGCGCTGGAGAGGATTAAATCAGAAACTGACGGAAAAGGAGTTGACATTGCTTTTGAAGCTGTTGGCCATGCCGAGGATTTTGAAAATGCCATAAATCCTGTAGTTGGCTGCATTCGTTCGATTGTTGGTGGAGGTAAAGTTTGTATTTTAGGTCTTGGTGCTGAACCAGCTCCAGTTGTGTTTAAAGAGTTAATTTGGAAAGAAGGAACTATTGTTACATCGCGGGTTAGCCATGGCGAATTTGCCGAAGTAATTGAGCTTTTAAAACATGGACGTTTAAAACCTGAAGCACTCATTTCACAAATACTTCCGGGAGAGCAAACTCAAAAAGGTTTCGAAACATTGGAAAATAACCCATCAGAAAACATTAAAATATTACTCGACTTTTCGAAAGATTAATACCAAATTGATTCTTCAACTACAACTTTATCGATTGGTTGGTATAATCCAAAACAGTATCTTTTCTGGAAACAATAAAAGCCATATCGAGTTGGGCTTTGCAAGTTTTAATAATGTAGGCAATATCCTCTTTGTCTAGCGACGAGAAGACCTCATCCATAATCAGAATACGGGGTTGGTAAAGCAAAGCGCGCAGAAATGCTACCTTTTGTCTTTGCCCCTCTGAAAGGTTTATTCCGTCTTTTCCAATTACCCAATCAAGATGTGAACTTCCCTTCAATCCAATAAAACTGGCATATTCATCTTCCTTTTCATTTGAAATTTCAAGCCCACCATATTCAATGTTCTCGCGAATACTACCATTAATTAAAAGACTATCTGTTCCCAGATAAATACTCAGCTTTCGTTTTTGTGCAACAGTTAAATCATCTTGTCCATTAATACTGATTTTACCGAGTGTTGGATTAAAAAATGCAGGTATTAAATTCAGCAAAGTAGTTTTTCCGGAACCTGTTTTTCCGCGAACTCCAATTATGTCTCCTTTTTTAAACTTAAAGTCCAAATCTTTTAATACAATTCGAGTATCATCGGGATACGAAAAGTTTACATTTTGAAACTCCAAAGAATTCACTTTATCTTGCAATTTCCCTTTGTCGCCATTATTAGCAGGCTCTTCAGTTTCATCTAATAAGTGGAAAATTTTCTTGGTACTCACCAAAGCAATATGCAATTGTCCCCAGGCTTCAGCTACCTTTTTTACCGGTTTGTAAGCTGTTTTTATCAGGTATAAAAAGAACACAATATCGCCTAAAGAACCAGAGCCATTGGTAAGTTTATAACTGTAAAATATGTACACCACCGACAAAACTATCATCCCCAAAAAATCACTCCCCGGATTTAAAGCAAATCGCAGTTTAATCAACCTCAAATTATGACGGTAGTTTTCTTCCACCAAATCGTTAAATGCGTGTTCCTCTTCCTGTTGTTTACCAAACGATTTAACCAGTTTAATACTGTTTATTTTTTCTTCGAGATAAGCGGTGTAATCGCCCACATTATCGGTAATTTTTTTGCTTACTTTTTTAATGTGTTTGGTTATTAGGTTAATCAGTATTACCGAAAGCGGGAAATAAAGAATGGTAAACAGCGACAGTTCCCAACTCATGAAAAACATTACAGGAATAAATACCAAAATATAAATGGAAGCCCGAGCTACTTCAATTAGCAAATCGATAATTTCGCTTAAAGTTGTTACATCGTAAGTGATGCGCGAAACCACATCGCCAGTTTTATTTTTGTGAAAGAAAAAATACGGCAAGCGTACTATCTTGCTGTAAATCTCCGATTTAAAATTTAACAGAATTTTTTGGGTAGCGGCATTCATAAATACCCTTCGCAAATAATTAAATAATGCCTGAAGAAAATACAAACCAACAAATATGAGACATAGAACTAACATGCCTTTGAAAATCTCATCGGCACCTTTTAAGGTTTCTTTAAATATCTCAATCTTCTGGTCGGTTATGGGATTTTTAATGCCGAATTTAGCCGGAAGTTTGGCGTCTTTCAACATGCCCTCGGCAAAAGTTCCTGAGAATTTATCGATTAAATCAATCAGAAATTTTAGCATTGAACCAGTAAACAACTCCACTAAACTCACCAATAATGTAGCCAGAACTCCCAGCCAGATGAGCTTTTTTTCTTTGGCGATGTATTTAAAAAGTCGTTTCGAGTTACTTTGCATAATTCGCTTATTTAGTTAGTTCTTCGGTTTCAAAAACATATTCCTTTTTAATGGCAATGGTTTGCCAGGTGTCGTTTCCAATTGCAATTACTGGCACCACTAATCTTTTTGCCCAAAGGTGCGGTCGAAGCGATAATTGATTATCAATAAGATGGTCGTCGGATATAAACTCGGCATGGCGGTTTGTTGACAGCAAATGAATGCCTCGTTTGCGAAGTTCGGCAGCAGTGGTTATTTGCGGTAATTCCCGAATATCAGCATACTCCACAATTCTACCCGAATCTCCCAAATACGTAAGTCCAATTGCTGCAGTGGCACCAATAATTCCGTCGTTGGTACCTCCGTGTCCCGAAAGATGAACACCTTTTGCAGCTTCCTTTGCTTCTGCTTGCGTAGTTTTGGTGCCCGTACATAAGATTCCAAAAGCAACCAAGGCACTCAAATCATCGTTTTCAGATGCTACACAAAAACCGGGGTCGCTTCCTTCAAAAAAATGATTTATAATGTGGGCAATTCCTTTTTCAATTAGAATTTCACGATACGACTCATCGGGAGCTTCAACAATACAGCAAAGCGACGAATTGTGCGATGTCATGGGAATATCGGGCGAATGAAGCAATTGTTGCCTAACCACCATTTTTTGCTCGCACCCAACAGGCAATTCATCGGCAAACCAACGTGCCAATTTTCCGGTTCCGCGACCGCAATCTATTGTATCTGTATCGTCAAAAGCTACGTAAAAAATCATCTTATTCGTTTAAAGCATAAAACTTAATCCAACTCTAATATTTCGTCCAAGCACTTCCGTTTCAGTAACGGCAGCTTGTTTGGTTTGCACCGCTTCGTTAAATAAATTCACCGCATTAACGAAAATACTTCCCCATGGTTTAAAGAAATATTTAATGCGAGCATCCCACTGCGTATACGGCTGATAAACCAAGGGCGCAATCAAGGTTCCTTCGTCAGTTCCTCCGGCAATGTATCGTTTTCCAACATGGTTAACTCCAAGCGAAAATTGCAATTTCAATTTGGTATTCAAATAATCAAGTGAGGCATTGCTAGTCCACTCCGGCTGTTCATTCAGGCGACGTAATTCGCCTGTACTGGCATCGCGCACTTCGGAATCCATCCACGACAAATTTCCCACAAATGCCAAATCATGATTTTCAAAAGCCAGCAGTTTTATTCGGGTATCAATATCAATTCCCCACACCAATCCACTGTCAACATTTACCGATTGAATAATCTGATAGCCGTATTCCTCCTCAACACCCACATTCTTTTTCTCAATTACATCGCGCATAATGCTGTAATAACCACGCGTAGTTATGTAACTATTTTTACCAAAATACTTCTCAACCCCACCGCTAAAATTGTGGGCAAGCGATGGTTCCAGCTTAGCATTTCCGCGTTCGATGGTTGACTTT
>JAUVDE010000248.1 GCA_030595485.1 Draconibacterium sp. | reverse complement strand
AAATATTAAAATAGTTTTGGGTGAAAATAAACTCGTTTACACCTCAAAGCAAAACGATATTTTGGTTGACCGTCCCATGTTGCCAAATCAGGATTTTAACTGGGAATCGGCTTACGGGCAATTCACCTTAGGTTTGGAATTAGAAAAGCAACGCGAATACATTGGTGCAAAAAATGCTTACCAAAAAGCTCTGGAAAAGGATGCCGGATTTTTACCTGCATTAAACCGTTTGGCACAAGGTTACTACAGGCAAATGGATCATAAAATGGCATTGGAGTTGGTTCAAAAGGCCTTGGCAATTAATACTTACAATGGTGAAGCAAACTATTTGTTGGGGCTCATTTGTAGTGAGACAGGTGACATTACAACTTCAAAAAGTGGTTTATCAATAGCCATGGGCGATATTGCTTACAGGTCGTCGGCAGCTACCGAATTAGCCAGTTTGTTTTTAGCTGAACAGAACTGGAATAAAGCTGAAAAATATGTTCTAAAAGCTCTCGGTTTTAATCAGTACAATTTAGATGCCTTGCAAACATTAGCTCTTGTTAAACGTAAATTGGGCAAAATGGATGAGGCGAAACAGGTACTTGCAAGGATATCTGAATTAGATGGAACCAACCATTTCCGAAGATTTGAAAACTATTTAATCTCAAATAATACTACGGATAAAGAACAGTTTCTAAAGCGAATTACCAACGAATTACCTCATGAAACATTCTTGGATTTGGCAATAAATTATTACCGAAAGGGCTGCGTTGATGAAGCTTCAGAAGTTTTGGAATTGGCTCCGAATAACGCTGTAGTTAATTTGTGGTTGGCTCATTTAATTCCTGAGAAAAAAGAATTGTATTTGAATAAAGTATTGGAACAATCGCCTGAATTGGTTTTTCCGCACCGGGTAGAAACAGCTGAGGTATTAAAAACTTTTCTTACTGGAAACTCACATTGGAAACTACACTATTATTTGGGATTGGTTTTGTGGAATAAGAATTTAGTAGAACAAGCCAAAGAACAATTTATGGCTTGTGGAACTGAACCTGATTTTGCTCCGTTTTATCTGGCTAAATCAAAACTAGTGTCCTCGAATAAAGAGAAGCTAGAATGTTTAAAAAAGGCACACGGACTGGCTCCTGAAGATTGGCGCTCGGCTTTGGCATTTGCTAACTTCTACATCTCAAACAAACAAGCTGTTGAGGCATTGGATTTAATTCAACCCTTCGTAAAAAAGTATCCTGAGCAATCGGCAATTGGCTTGTGTTATGCACAATCTTTAAGTGCCTTGCAAAAGTACGAACAAGCTATTTCTTTCCTTGAGAGCTATGAACTTTTGCCTTTTGAAGGTGCGACAATCGGTCGCGATTTATACAACGAAGCATGTATTCGTTCAGCATTTTCAGCACTAAAAACAGGGAAAAGTAACAGAGCAATAAAGTATGCAGAGAAGGCAAAACTATGGCCTCAGAATCTTGGCGTTGGTCGTCCTTACGATGTTGATGAAAGGTTAGAAGATTATATAATAACAATGGCATACAAGGCGAAAAACGATAAAAAGAACGCAAATATTTTTGCCCAAAGAGTGATGCAATATTCTCATCCCGGTTATCAGCATGAAAATTCGAAATTGTTTTTGCAGCTGAAACTTTTAGTTCAAAATGGAGAAGAAAAGACAGCCAAACTTTTGTTGTCTAAGTTTTTGGAGGAATACCCCGAAAGTAATTACATGAAGTGGGTTGCTGCAAAAATTGAAAATAACCATGAAACCTTAGAAATGGAAAATCAAATATTGAATGATTCTGGTTCAACCATGGCCTATGATACAAAATTTGTTGATGGAGGTTTTGAGTTGTTATTGGATTTTCTGGATTTGTTTGAATAATTTGATAGCCTAATAAAGAGCAAATGCTTCAATGTTTTTAGAATATTTGAATTTCCATATACCTTATACTAATGTCAGAAGTACAAGGTCGTAATAGTCACATGTAACAGATTATAAGCATCTTACTAATTCCAGAGAGTTTTCGTACTTGTTTTGCTTTTACTTAAGTATCGAAACATCGTGAAGTATAAGGTCATGCCGTCCATTTTTTCTATTTATTATTGAATCTTTGATGAGGGAGAACTAAATCGAAATTGTAGGTTCAAGTCCTAATATGTATGTAGAAGTGTGTGTTGGAAAAAAATAATTCGATGTAATATATTGAAATACACCGAATTAAAATCTATATAAGTGCCCAGGGCGGGACTCGAACCCGCACGGGAAATAATTCCCACAAGGCCCTCAACCTTGCATGTCTACCAATTCCACCACCTGGGCATTAATTTTTTGAACGTGCCTGCAAAACTATAAAAAATCTTGAAACCAAAGCAGGGCTGCAAAAAATATTACTTTCGTTCGTATTCTTCTTCTATTTTAATTTTTTCGACAATGCCGTCAACAACCGTAACATAATAATGTGTTGTTTTCCGGGCCTGTGGAGTAACCATAGGGTCTAAGGTGAGTTTATGCTGACTGATCTCGGTACTTTTTAAATATTCTACTTTTTCAAAAATATAGTCTTTACCATTTTCTTTTTCAAACACGGTTTTCGCTTTCCCAAATTCCTTTTCCAGTATTGAAATCGGTTGGCCAACATAAGTTCTTTGTAGCTTTTTTTGAGGACTACACGAAACTGCCAAAACCATGAATAGTATAAGTATTAATCGGTACATTTTCTTTTCTATTTTGCCCAAAGTAAATCAGAATTATTTAATCATGTAACAATTTAAGCCTATTTAACTCTTGTCATGTTAAAAACTAGGGGCTTATTGTTAAAACTTCGCATAAACAGCAATTATTATTTTTTATCTTTGCAGCGTGTTTTACAACATGTTCGTTAATAAATATTACGCTGCAAAATGATTCAATTCTTTAAAACTCAAAGTAACAGTATTATAGCAGTTTATTCTGCAAAATCGTTAGGACAAGATAACATTGAAAAACTGGTTTGGCTTTTTTCCGGAGCAACTTACTTAAAGCAACAAACGCTTGATGGTTGGTATGTTGGACCGCGCAAAGAAATGCTAACTCCGTGGAGTACCAATGCCGTTGAAATTACCCAGAATATGGGCATTGAAGGCATTCGCCGAATGGAAGAGTTTTTTAAAGTAGATGGTCCAAAAGCAAGTTACGATCCAATGCTTCAGACTATTGGCGAGGGGCTAACACAACAAGTATTTGCTATTGATAAGGAACCGGAACCAATTCTGAATATTGAGGATATTGCAGCATACAACGAACAAGAAGGTTTGGCTTTAAGTAGTGAGGAAATTGATTACTTAAATGGTGTTTCGAAAGAAATGGGGCGCCTACTTACCGATGGTGAAGTGTATGGATTTGCCCAAGTTAACTCAGAACACTGTCGTCACAAAATATTTAACGGAACTTTCATAATCGATGGAAAAGAGATGGAATCGTCACTCTTTCAAATGATTAAAAAGACTTCGAAAGAACATCCGAACTTTATTGTTTCGGCGTATAAAGATAACTGCTCGTTTGTACAAGGACCGGTTGTAGAACAATTTGCTCCTAAAACGCAGGACAAACCCGATTATTTTCAAGTTAAAGATATTGAAACTGTACTTTCACTAAAAGCTGAAACGCATAACTTTCCAACTACTGTTGAGCCATTTAATGGAGCGGCAACTGGTTCGGGAGGCGAAATTCGCGACCGTATTGCAGGAGGAAAAGGAAGTTTGCCAATTGCCGGAACAGCAGTTTATATGACTTCTTACCCGCGTACCGAGGCACAACGTTCGTGGGAGCAGGCAACCGATGAAAGAGAATGGTTATACCAAACGCCGGAAGAAATTTTGATAAAAGCATCAAACGGTGCCAGTGATTTTGGGAATAAATTTGGACAGCCTTTAATTACCGGTTCTGTACTTACTTTCGAGCATTTTGAAAGTTATATGAAATATGGTTACGATAAAGTAATTATGCTTGCCGGAGGTATTGGTTTTGCTGCCAAAAGAGATAGCTTAAAAGATGAGCCTGTAAAAGGAGATAAAGTGGTTCTTTTAGGTGGAGATAATTATCGAATTGGAATGGGTGGTGGAGCTGTTTCATCAGTTGCTACCGGCGAATTCAAAAATGATATTGAGCTGAATGCTGTTCAGCGTGCCAACCCCGAGATGCAAAAACGTGCTTATAACGCCATTCGTGCATTAAGCGAAGCCGATGAGAATCCAATTATTTCTATCCACGACCATGGTGCTGGAGGACATTTAAATTGTCTTTCGGAATTAGTGGAAGATACCGGTGGTAAAATTGATACATCGAAATTGCCAGTTGGAGACCCAACACTTTCACAAAAAGAAATTATTGGTAACGAGTCGCAAGAAAGAATGGGACTTGTTATTAAGGAGGAACATGTTGGTTTATTAAAGAAAATTGCTGATCGCGAGCGTTCGCCAATGTATGTAATTGGTGAAGCAACCGGCGATATGCAGTTTACTTTCGAAAATTCAAACACCGGCGAGAAATCAATAGATTGGCAGCTGGGATACATGTTTGGTAGTCCTCCAAAAACTGTTTTGGAAGATGAAACCATTGTTCCTGAATTTGATGAATTAGAATACAACTGGGAAGAGATTTACGACTTGGTTGAAAAAACAATACAACTTGAATCGGTTGCATGTAAAGACTGGCTAACGAACAAAGTTGACCGCTCGGTAACCGGACGAATTGCAAAACAGCAGGGAGCTGGTCCATTGCACCTTCCTTTAAATAATGTGGGTGTAATTACACTCGATTACCAAGGAAAAGCCGGACTTGCAACTTCACTTGGGCATGCTTCAATTGCCGGTTTAGTTGATGCCGAACGTGGCTCGGTATTATCTATTGCCGAATCGTTAACCAACATTATTTGGGCACCAATGACTGACCATTTGAAAAGTGTGTCACTTAGTGCAAACTGGATGTGGCCCGCAAAAAATCCGGGTGAAAATGCCCGAATTTACAATGCCGTAAAAGCAGCAAGTGATTTTGCCTGTGCTTTAGGAATTAATATCCCAACCGGAAAAGATTCCATGTCGATGACTCAGAAATACAAAGACGATGTGGTTTATGCACCGGGAACGGTAATTATTTCAGCTTCGGGTGAGGTTTCGGATGTTAAAAAAGTAGTTGAGCCTGTTTTGGTGAACGACGAAAGTAAGGAGATTCTATACATCGACTTCTCATTTATGGAGCGTGCTTTGGGAGGTAGTGCTTTTGCGCAGTCGATTAATAAATTAGGAAAAACTGCACCAACTGTTGCCGATGCCAAAAAATTTAAAACTGCATTTAATACCGTTCAAAAGTTAATTGAACAAGATTTAATATTGGCCGGACACGATGTGGCTTCGGGTGGTTTAATTACATCTTTGCTCGAAATGTGTTTTAGTAATACAAAGGGAGGAATGAAAGTGGATGTAACTTCTTTCGAAGAAGAAGATCTTGCAAAAATCCTTTTGGCTGAAAACCCTGGGATTATTATTCAGTGTGCCGACAACGATGAGGTGAAGAAACAATTAAACGAGGCAGGAGTTGCATTTATTACTTTAGGTAATCCTGTTCCGTATCGAAAAGTTCGTGTGTTGAACAACACGGTTGAAGCCGATTTCGATATT
>JAUVDE010000148.1 GCA_030595485.1 Draconibacterium sp. | reverse complement strand
ACAGTACCATTCAGTTAATGGTGCCCGCACCGAGTCGGAATATGTTTTTCTGGAGAAAGGCTATTTGCACCACGCATCAAAATCGCCTGTTATTTTTGAAGTTGGATTTGGCACAGGATTAAATGCTTTGCTCACTACCATTCAAGCTGAAAATCAAAAACGGCCAACCACTTTTATTAGCATCGAAAAATATCCGATAGAAGAAAATGAAATTGCTGAACTTAATTATGGAGCACTGATTTCAGAAAAGGCAATCAAGCTTTTTTCAGCCATTCACAAAGCTCCTTGGGGAAAAACCATAAAAATATCAGAACACTTTAATTTGTTAAAAATTGAAGACGATTTAACCAACTATCAATTCGATCAGCCTCAAAAATTCGATATTATATATTTTGATGCTTTTGGCCCCGATAAACAGCCGAGCATGTGGGAATCCGGGATTTTCAAGAACATTTACGATGCCTCTGCAGAAAATTCGGTATTTGTAACGTACAGTGCAAAAGGCGAAATACGCCGCCAACTGAGCGATTGCGGCTATTCGATGGAACGTTTACCTGGGCCTCCTGGAAAAAGACAAATGCTACGTGGAACAAAATCCTTAACCGTTTCAAACTAACATTTTGCTAATTTATTGTTCAATTAAGCGAACAAAATACGCAAACGTTCAATTATTTTTCAGGCTTAATCTTTTTTAACATTTTTTAATTAGTCGAATTTGAACTCTTTATTCTGCAAGAAATTAGTGATAAAAATCATCCAAATAGTTTTAAAACCAATACTTTGACATTTTGTTATGAAAACGAATGTCGGAAACGCCAACTACCTCTCATCGATTTTTTCTAAAGTCTGAAGTAAATATTCCTTGGAATTTGGAAAAATTCCTGTAAAATTTGAACCTCATTCAACGTGAAAGTTTATGATATACAAGTTTCAAATCGTTTCACAAGAATCCCAAAACTTCCAACTGGAAGTTGTACTCGACGAAAATCATTCGTTTTTCGAGTTTCATTCACTCATACAGAAAAGTGTTGGTTTTGAGTCGCATCAACTAGCTTCCTTTTTTATTTCTGGAGAAAAATGGAAAAAACTAGTTGAAATATCTATGCTCGATTTAGGTATAAATGGCGCTGCGTTTTTTATTATGCAAAAAACAAAATTAAGCGACCTGCTGACCAATAAAGGACAGCAGCTAATTTATACTTTCGATTTTTTGAACGACAGATCTTTTTTTATAGAATTAACTGAAATAATTATGGAGAAAAATCTCAATGAACCATTTGTCACTTTAAAGCAAGGCGACGCCCCCGTACAGGTTCTTGGCGAAGAATACGTCGAACAAGAACAGGCAATCCTTCAGGAAGAAGAGGTTTATATGGATTTTGGGGAACTTGACGATTATACCGAAATCTTTGGAGAGATGGACGATTTCTAATCAAGAGGGACAACATGGTTAGTCCGTGTTAAAGAAATTCACAAGGCTGTTCAATTCATTTTGAACAGTCTTTTTTTTGTCATTAATTTGCCTAAAAATAGCTTCATGCCAAAAACACTTATTGTCGTTACCGGACCAACCGGAGTTGGAAAAACCTCGGTGGGTATTCAAATTGCCCAACATTTTAACACCGAGATCGTTTCTTCCGATTCGCGTCAAATTTTTAAAGAACTGAACATTGGCACGGCAGTACCCGAGCCCGAAGAACTGGCTGCGGTAAAACACCACTTCATACAAACACATTCGATTACGGAGAGTTACAATGCCAGTCGCTACGAAACGGAAGCGATGGCACTTCTCAAGAACTTATTCGAAACCAAAGACATTATTATTATGGTCGGTGGTTCAATGCTTTATATCGATGCCATTTGCAAAGGAATTGATAGCATGCCCGATGCCGACCCTGAGATTAGAGCTAATTTAAAAAGACAATTGGAAGAGGAAGGACTTGAAAGTTTACGATTTCAACTAAAAACACTTGACCCGGAATATTACAAAATAGTGGATTTGAAAAATCCAAACCGTATTATTCATGCACTCGAAATAACAATTCAAACCGGGAAACCGTTCTCTTCTTTTCGTTCGAACCAAAACAAGGAGCGTCCTTTTTCGATTGTGAAAATTGCCATAAACTGCGACCGACAACTACTTCATAAGCGGATAAATTTACGCGTTGACAAAATGGTGGAAGCCGGACTGGAGAAAGAGGCAAGAAGCGTTTATCCACAAAAAGAGCTAAATGCATTAAACACAGTTGGCTACCGCGAATGGTTTGCACATTTCAACGGAGAAATAACGCGAGAGAAAGCGATTGAATTAATTAAAAGAAATTCGCGGCGTTATGCTAAAAAACAAATTACATGGTTCCGCAAAGACGAAACGGTAAATTGGTTTGAACCAACTCAAAGCGACCAAATTGTTGCGTTTCTTGAATCGAAAATCGAATAAAATGGGACAGTTTGTAATACGGGTTTATGGTTTGGTAATTAATCAGCAAAATGAGCTTTTAATTTCTGATGAATATGTTTTGGAAACGCACATGACTAAATTCCCAGGAGGTGGATTGGAGTTTGGCGAAGGCCCCGTTGATTGTTTAAAACGTGAATTTGAAGAAGAATGTAAAGGGCAAGAGATTGAGAATATTCGCCACTTTTACACATGCGATTTTTATCAGAAAGCATTGTTCTACGAAAATGCCCAACTCATAAGCATTTATTATCTGGCTGATTTAAAAAAACCTTTACAATTTAAAATTTCGGAGAAAGCGTTTGACTTTGAAATAGAGAATGGTTTGGGGCAAAGTTTTAGGTGGTTAAAAATAAAAGAGATAAAAGAGGATGCTATTACTTTTCCAATTGATAAATTTGTTGTTCGCAAATTAAAAGAAACTTTCGATGAGTAAAACGTTGGACAGCATAACACAATTGGCAAAACTTGCTGAGCAAATTGCAAACAATACCGAATTTACGGCACTAATTGATAAGGTGTCGGGTGTTATTATTGAAGCTTATCGGAAAGGGAACAAAACTATTTTTTGTGGAAATGGTGGTAGTTCGGCTGAAGCGCAACATTTGGCTGCTGAGTTATCGGGGAAGTTCAAACTCGATCGAAAAGCTATTCCGGCTGAAGCTTGCCATGTAAATTCGTCGTTTGTTACCGCGGTTTCAAACGATTACGACTTCACCAAGGTTTACAGCCGCCATATCGATGCTTTCGGAAACCCCGGTGATGTTCTTATTGGTTTATCAACTTCAGGAACATCTGAAAATATTGTGAATGCATTTAGTGCTGCTAAAGAAAAAAGGCTGATTACTGTGGCTTTAACCGGCCAAACTGGTGGTTTATTAAATAACTTATCCGATTTCATTTTAAAAGTTCCTTCGCTCGAAGTTCCGCGTATTCAGGAAATTCATTTATTAATTGGCCACATTGTTTGCGAAAAAGTTGAACAAAGTCTATTTGGAGATGAGTAACTCCCAAAAACAAAAGGCATTGTTCCTCGATCGTGATGGAACTATAAACATTGAAAAAAACTACGTTTATAAAATCGACGACTTTGAATTTCAACCCGGCATATTTGAATTAATCCGACAATATCAAGATAAAGGATTTCTGATTTTTGTGATTACCAACCAATCGGGAATTGCCCGTGGTTTTTATTCTGAAAAGATTTTGAGATTTTGAATAATTGGATGCTCGACAAGTTTAATTCAGAAAGAATTAAAATAACAAAAGTTTATTATTGCCCACACCATCCCAAAATAACAGGAAGCTGTGATTGCCGCAAACCTAAAGCCGGTATGATTCGCCAGGCAATAGAACAATTTAATATCAGAGCTGTTAACTCTGTATTGATTGGAGACAAAAAAAGAGATATTTTAGCAGGAGAAAATGCAGGTATAGGAAAGAATTTATATATTCAAAATCTATTAAGGGAAGGTAGTTTTTAACTGAACATACAGGGAGATTTTTAGGTGCAACATTTTACCAAGGCAGAAAATAGGGATATTGAAGACCGTTATCTGGATTTTCTTAAAGTAATTAAGGATAAATTTGATGAAGGGCGCTTGGGGCGCATTGAAAAGGCTTTTCGGTTTTCGAATGCAGCACACCACGGTATTAAACGTAAATCGGGCGAACCATTTATTATTCATCCTATCGCCGTTGCAAAAATTGTAGCGCTAGACCTTGGTCTTGGTGCCACTTCAATTGTTGCCGCCTTGTTACACGATGTGGTTGAAGATACAGATTACCGACTTTCCGACATTGAAAATATGTTTGGAAACCGCGTGGCAAGTATTGTTGATGGTTTAACCAAACTGTCGGGCGACTTCGACCAAAGACATGCGCTTACCCTAAAAAAAATGTTGATGACCCTTTCGGACGATGTTCGGGTTATTCTGATAAAAATTGCCGACCGACTGCACAACATGCGTACGCTGGATTCGATGCCGGCGCACAAAAAAATTAAAATTGCAGGAGAAACGCTGTTTTTATACGTACCTCTTGCTCATCGTTTGGGTTTACATGCCATTAAAAGTGATTTAGAGGAACTCAGTTTTAAACACAAACATCCCGAAGAGTACAACCAAATTATTTACTTGCTGCATAATCAGGAAGAAAAGCGGAATTATCTGGTAAATGAATTTATTCAGCCCATTATAAAAAAACTGGAACAAGAAAACGTAGACTGTAAAGTTAGCCACCGTTTAAAAACCAGTTATTCCATTTGGCAAAAAATGCAAAAAAAGTCGGTTTCATTTGAGGAAGTCTACGATTTACTTGCCATCCGAATTGCAATCAACTCAAAACCAGGAACTTCCGAGAAGCGACAGTGTTTTGATGTACTTTCAATTGTCACGGATATATACAAACCCAAACCTGACCGAATTCGCGATTGGATTACAACCCCAAAAGCAAATGGTTACGAATCGTTACACGTTACAGTTATGGGCCCCGAAGGCCAATGGGTTGAGGTACAAATTAGAACTGATAGAATGGACGATGTGGCTGAACACGGTTTTGCTGCCCATTATCGCTATAAAGATATTCGAAACTTTGAAAACGAATTAGATCCGTGGATTGAACGAATTCGGGAATTGCTGCAAAGTACCGATGCTGACGCTTTTGAGTTTTTAGATGATTTTAAACTCAATCTTTTTTCAGCAGAAATAAATGTATTTACACCCAAAGGCGACATGTTTTCGTTACCCAAAGGGTCAACCGTTGTTGACTTTGCCTACGAAATACATACCGACCTTGGGAACAAATGTATTGGAGCAAAAATCAATTTAAAATTGGTTCCTTTAAGTCATGTTCTTAAAAATGGCGACCAGGTAGAAATCCTTACTTCTGAGAATCAAGTTCCAAAATTAGAATGGTTAAAATTTTCAGCATCGCCCAAAGCACGTGGGAAAATTAAAAACGCCTTTAAAGACGAAAAAACAAAGCATTCGAAAAAAGGGCAGATTATAGTTGAGGATGCCTTCAAAAAAATGAAAGCTCCGCTTACTTCGAATAACCTAAAGAAATTAACCGCACACTATAACCTAAACAACAAAGAGCAACTTTATTCCGAGGTTGGAATGGGTTTTATTGAACTTGACAACCTGAATGATATTATTGGTAAAAAATCGGAAAACAAACTCGTAAAATACTGGAATGTAACTTTTGGTAGCGGTAGCAAAAAACAAGACGAAGAGACCGAATTTGAAGAGGAAACAACAACTAAAATTGACAAGAAAAAACCGTTCTTACTGAAAGAGAATCAGGATAACATTACTTTTTCGTTAGCCAAGTGTTGCAATCCAATACCCGGAGAACAAGTTATTGGCTATTTAAGTACCGATGATCATGTAACGATTCATAAAGTTGAATGCCACGAGTTGGAACGTTTTATTGCCAATCAGGGCGAAAAAATAATTCGGGCTGAGTGGACCAAATTTAAACGACAATCTTATCTTACCCGACTAAATCTGGAAGGATTCGACCGCATGGGAATTGTAAACGAGGTAACCACTATGATTACCAAGGGTCATAACATTAACATGCGCTCTGTTAAATTCGATACGCACGATGGAATTTTCAAAGGTGATTTATTTTTGTATATCCACAACGCCGAGGATTTAAGCAAGCTAATTGAACGCTTAAAAACAATAAAAGGTATCGATAATGTCACGCGAATCGAAAACCTGACTGAATAATTTATATTCATTCTAAAATAATCAAAAAAATTTCTATTTTTGAGGTCTATTTAAAATTGGTTTAAATATGAATAGCCAGAAAACACGAGAAACTGTTAGGAGTATGTTTACTGATTACCTTGAAAAAAACGGGCATCGGAAAACACCTGAAAGGTTTGCTATACTTGATGAAATTTATTGTCGCGAAGGTCATTTCGACATCGAATCGTTATACATTTCGATGAAGAATAATAATTACCGTGTAAGTCGTGCCACGCTCTACAACACCATCGATTTGTTGTTGGATTGTAAGTTAGTGGTTAAACACCAGTTTGGTAAAAACATTGCACAGTTTGAGAAAGCTTTTGCAACGATGCAACACGACCATTTAATCGATACTTCGAACGGAACAGTAGTAGAATTCTATGATCCACGCATTCGAGAGATTATTGAAGATGCCTGTATTAAAAACGATTTTAAACTTTCGCACCATACGCTGTATATTTATGGCGAAAGCACAAAAAAAGATTAAAGAACTCATTTTTAATAGATTATCAAATCCGCTTTCCGAAGCGGATTTTTTTATGCTTAGAAACTAAAATTATTACTACTTTTAACTGCTTAAAAGAAAGCCGTGAAAGTTTGTCTTTTAATGAGAAATTTTCGCGGTTTTTGTATGTAAAATAAAATTCAAAATTCGAAAATGAAGGTAGATGTATTGTTGGGCCTCCAATGGGGCGACGAGGGAAAAGGTAAAATTGTTGACGTACTAACTCCGAAATACGATGTTATTTCCCGATTTCAAGGTGGCCCCAATGCAGGTCACACATTGGAATTCAACAATATTAAACATGTTTTACATACCATCCCATCGGGTATTTTCCAGGGCGACAAAGTAAATATTATTGGAAACGGTGTAGTTATCGACCCCATTGTATTTAAAAAAGAAATTGAAGGATTGAGCAAAATTGGTGTTGACATTTCGAAAAAACTATATATTTCGAAAAAGGCGCATATGATTTTGCCAACGCATAAACTTTTGGATGCTGCATCTGAGGCAAAAAAAGGAGACTTGAAAATTGGTTCGACCCTAAAAGGAATTGGACCTACTTACAAAGACAAAATTGGTAGAGACGGATTACGAATTGGAGACTTGCTTCTCAATTTCGATGAGAAATACACCGCACGTATCGAAAACCACAAAGTAATGTTGAGCGAATTCTTTAAGTTCGATTATAAAGAAATACTTGATGAATGCGAAAAAGAGTGGTTTGAGGGAGTTGAGGTTTTGAAATCGTTCCAGATTGTGGATAGCGAGCACATGATAAACAAAGCTTTAAAAAACGAACAATCGGTATTGGCAGAAGGTGCCCAGGGTACTTTGCTAGATGTTGATTTTGGATCGTACCCATTTGTTACCAGTTCGAACACGATTAGTGCCGGAGCATGTACAGGTTTAGGAATTGCACCACAAACCATCGGTAAAGTTTTCGGCATTTTTAAAGCTTATTGCACACGTGTTGGAATGGGACCTTTCCCAACAGAATTATTTAATGAAACCGGAACAAAATTACGCGATGCAGGTAACGAGTATGGCTCAACAACTGGCCGCCCTCGTCGATGTGGATGGCTAGATTTAGTTGCTTTAAAA
Organism: Draconibacterium sp.; assembly: GCA_030595485.1. Lineage (GTDB taxonomy): Bacteria > Bacteroidota > Bacteroidia > Bacteroidales > Prolixibacteraceae > Draconibacterium. The sequence goes on along the minus strand of JAUVDE010000148.1, from coordinate 60 downwards.
TATTCAGTAATGCTGAATGGTGTTACTGAGCTTATAATGATGAAAGGCGATGTATTGGAT
>JAUVDE010000391.1 GCA_030595485.1 Draconibacterium sp. | reverse complement strand
TGTTGATTTGGTGCGAAATGAAGAACTGGTTTCGAAAATCGACTTTCAGAAATATGTAAGTAACGAAATTGGCTTACCCACTTTAAACGATATAAAAGCAGAACTTTTAAAACCCGGTCGCGATCCACGAAGACCAATTAAAATATTTGAATTTGCCACCGGAATTTATTCGATGAATGATTTACACGAAGGAATGATACTTCCGGGCATTGTAAATAATATTACCAAATTTGGGGCTTTTGTCGATGTGGGAATTAAAGAATCAGGATTGATTCATGTTTCGGAAATGGCCGACCGTTTTATATCCGATCCAAACGAAATTGTAAAATTACACGAACACATTAAAGTGCGTGTAAAAAAAGTTGACATTCCTCGAAAACGAATTCAGCTTTCTTTAAAAGGATTGGAATAGAAAAGTTGCAAGTTTCAAGTTACAAGTTTGCAGAATTTTCAATTTTTTCTTTGAGCAACTCAAGATTTTCTTTGTGAAACTTTGTGCTATCATTTTAACACAAAGTTACACAAAGAAGCACGAAGTCTCACAAAGCATGAGTCAACTCAGGTTTCAAAGAACCTGTAACTTGCAACAAGGTTTAATCCTCATCCGCTTCGTCAAGATCCATTTCATTTTCAAATTCCTTTTCCAGGAAATCTTCAGCGGCTTCAACCATCTCAGTAATTAACTCTTCATCGCCAGGTTCACCATCAATCCAGTGTACGTTTTGGTTACTCCAGAAATCGTCAATATCGGCTTCTACAATAAATCGTGGAGTTTCGGTATGAACAACAAAAATAGTCTCAGGAGTTTCCTGTGAATTGTCGGCTAGTAAAAATTTTGGTAACATGTTTTTTGTTTTAAAATACTTATGCGAATGTACGAGAAAAACCAATCCACTTGGCTACTTTACAAAAAGAAAATGAAATCGTCTATATTCAGATTAGCTGCAATTCATTTTTTGAACTTTGCTCGAATAGCTAAAACAGTTTTTATCAATCATTCAGTAACATTTTAAAAATAAAAACGCTCATTTTTTAACAGAATGAAAAGGATTACTATTTTAGCATGACTTTTGAAAAAACTGCAAATAATGAACAAACTCAACGATATTCTCTCTTTAATTGATGGTTATATTGGTGGCTCGCAATGGTTCGTATTTCTATTGTTAGGAACCGGTGTCTTTTTTACCATTTACCTTAAATTTCCACAATTCCGTTATCTAAAACATTCGCTGAGAATTGTTCGTGGAAAATTTGATAACGAGGGAGACAAAGGAGACACTTCACATTTTCAAGCATTAACAACTGCACTTTCGGGAACGGTTGGAACCGGAAACATTGCAGGAGTTGCTTTGGCCATTCATTTAGGTGGACCGGCTGCACTTTTCTGGATGTTGGTAACTGCCATGGTTGGTATGACCACCAAATTTGTTGAAGTAACACTTTCGCATAAATACCGAGAAATAGCCAGCGACGGTTCTATTTCGGGTGGCCCCATGTATTACATGAAAAAACGTTTAAACATTCAGCTCAAGAATAACAAGGTATTAAAAACCGGAAGTTTTCTGGGAGCATTGTTTGCAGTGGCTACAGTTCTTTCATCATTCGGAACCGGAAGTCTACCACAAATTAATAGTATCTCAAATTCACTGTTTCAAACCTTTGGCATAAACCATATGCTAACCGGAGCCGTGCTTGCCCTACTTTTAGGTTTGGTTATTATTGGTGGTATTAAACGTATTGCCAAGGTAACATCAACACTGGTTCCGCTAATGGCAGGTATTTATTTTATTGGCGCCATGGCCGTAATTCTATACAATGCCGAAAATATAATTCCATCTATTACGGCCATTATTAGTCAGGTGTTTACAGGTTCGGCTGCCGTTGGAGGTTTCCTTGGCGGAAGTATTGCATTTGCCTTTAACCGTGGTGTAAATCGTGGTTTATTTTCAAATGAAGCAGGACAAGGTTCGGCACCTATTGCACACGCAGCAGCACGAGCACACGAGCCGGTATCAGAAGGGTTGGTTGCTTTGCTCGAACCATTTATTGACACAATTATTATTTGTACACTTACCGGATTGGCATTACTTTCATCGGGTGTGTGGACCGAAAAAATAGAGAATCAATTTCAGAATGCTGATTTAGTAGTACTTGCTGATACTTATTCCGACCAAAACGAAACGGATAAGGAAACACTTTTTCATTATTTAGCCCGCGAAAGTCAATTAGACGTATTTACCGGAAACTTAAAAGTCATTGATGGAATTATTCAAAATTCACCTACCATAATTCATGCGCGTTCGGTAGCCGAAGAGGTTAAAGTTTGGGTAAACAAACAAGCTTACAATGGTGAAATATCTTTTAATAATGGAAAATTAGTCAGCCAAACTGGAGTTACTTTATCCGGAAAATCGTTAATGCACAGTGCACCGCTTACTACAATTGCTTTTACACGTAGTTGGTTTGGCGAATATGGGAAATACATCGTTTCAATTGGATTGTTAATGTTTGCATTTTCAACTGCAATTAGCTGGTCGTATTATGGCGACCGCGCAATCACTTATTTATTTGGACTAAAAGGAGTAGTGTGGTTCCGCTTGGTTTATGTTCTCGCATTTTTCTTCGCATCATTTGCCGATACTACAATTGTTTGGACACTTTCAGGAATAACAATTGCACTAATGACCATTCCTAACTTATTCGGAATTCTAGCACTTTCAAAAGAAATGAAAAGTGAGGTAAAACTATTTTGGAAAGAATATGCCAAACGTTTCCCGGGTGAAAAAGTACCGAAAGGGTAGGCAAGGCAAAAAAATAAAAGTAAAAAGGCAAAAATTTGTTCTAAACCTTTTTGACTTTTAACTTTTGGCTTACAACTTTCTACTTTTGACTTCCTCTTCGAATCTTTATTTGTGGTTTTGAACCTGCCATTAAATCGGCAATTACTTTGGTGCGAGGAAATTGATCTAAAACAATTCGAATAAACACTGTCATCGGTATGGCAAGAATAAAGCCAGGAATACTCCATAAATAGCCCCAAAGCATTAACATTATCAAAACAGTGACAACATTTATGGCAAATGTTTTTCCCATCATTACGGGTTCAATTACGCCACCAAAAACTACCTGAACCGAAATAATAGTTAGAACAAACAGCAAAAGTGTTCCCGATGGATCAAGTTCAACAAAGGCAAAAAGGGCGAGTACTACCACCGAAACAATTGATCCAATCATTTGTACAAAATTGATTACAAAAGCAAACAATCCCCAAAATATTGGAAAGCTGACATCAAATATTAAACAAGCAATAGTGAACCCAATTCCGGTTAATAAACTGATTATAAATTTCACCTTCACAAACTTTACAATGTCGCGTTCAACCTGCATAAATGTTCGAACCGAGGAATGTTTAAGCTTAAAAATGGTACTGTTTAGAATATTCTGAAAATTAATAGATTCACTCAGTAAGAGAATGACAAAAAAAGC
>JAUVDE010000233.1 GCA_030595485.1 Draconibacterium sp. | reverse complement strand
CCAGTACTTTACTCTATCAGTACCTTCAGGCAACATTACCAAGCGTGCTTTTGCCCCATAGTACGTGTCTACCTTTTCCAGTTGTTGTGCATAATTTTCTGCCTTGGTTTTATTGCCGCCAAGATCTTCGGGTAACACACCATAAAATTCAACTAAATACATCAAAGCTTCCGGATAATCGGCTTTTTGTTCCAATACTTTAATAAATTCATTACACGAATTTTCCACAAGACTTTTAGCTTTACTCTCGTCTTGTTGAAGTGCAATGTAAGCTTTCAGAAAACAGTTTTTTGCATTGTAATACAGGTAAACAAGGTTAGCCGAATCGTACTCGAGTGCTTTTTTCAAATGCAGGTCGGCTTCTTTGCTCCCCATCAAATTCATATAATTTAAGGTTCGTGCCAATTCGAAGTGTGCCATTGCGTTGGTCGAGTCTCCTTTCAAAATAGTCTCAAGAAGTTCAACTGCTTGATCAACTTTTCCATTCATACGAAATTCGTAGGCTTCCATTACAGCTTTCTCGTTTTTTGTACAAGCACTAAACGCCGATACAAAAGCTAGTAAAAAAAATAAAATTAAACCTGTTCGAAAGAGTTGGAACTTTGGAATTCGTTTCACTTTTGGAGCCGATTTTGTAACTGACTGCCAATTAAATCCGTTATTAAAAGATATTGACTTTTTCATAATTTATTTTTTTTATTAATTACGGATTCAAGTTACGATGGAGATGCTAGGAGATATTTGTAAAACAATTGTATAACGATTGTAAAACTGTTGGAGCACTCTTTTTTTGAAGTCTTAAATAATACGGGTGACAAATTCAGAATCGAAATATTTTGTTCTATTAAAAGGTAAGATTGTAGCGACTATGCAGAAAACTTACCCGGGAATACCTGCTTCCATTTCGGAATGGAAAGGTCAAAATATTATCGATTTTCAGAGCGATTTAAAGTTTAAGCAAAAGGAACACTTAAGCGAGAAGTGGTTTTATATGCATATGAAAACGGAAAATCTGAAGCTTCCAAGAATTGACATTCTGAATTTTCTGTCGCAGTATGTGGGTTATAACAACTGGGAAGATTTTAAACACTTTCATTCCCATAAGCACAAGACTTCGACAAACAATAAATCCAATCGCTCCTTTTATTTGTTGCCCCTAATATTAGTAGTGATTCTTACCATTTTTTACTTTTCATATAAATCGTTTTACGCACAGGAATATAGTTTCTGCTTTTACGACAGTGTGACTAAACAGCCCATAAGGAATAGTATTATTGAGGTAACTTTATTGGAGAACAATGAATCGAACCGGAATTATTTATGTAATGTCGATGGGTGTTTCAACCTAAAAACAAATAAAAGCAGATTAAAATTGGTAGTGGAAACACCATATTATCATAGCGATACAATTTTTCGGCGTTTAAACAGCTTTAATCGTTCGGAGAATATAAAACTACAAATTGACGATTATGCCATAATGATTCATTATTTCTCGAACAGCAATGTTCAGGATTGGTTAAAAAGACGAGATGACCTTAATGATATGTTTTCAGAAAACGCCAAAATTTTCCAGGTATATGAAGGTACGGTTGGTATGGAAATTTATAACAAGTGGGAGTTTATTAATAAGCTAACGCTGCCAACCAGCAGTTTACGCGATATTGAAATATTAGATACTAAATACAGCGGAGAGGAAATTACACATTTGCGATTTAAACAAAACGGAACTGAGCAATGAGACCAATTTTTAAAATAGCGATTTACCTGATGCTTTTGGTGCTGTTAACAGCAGAAGATTGTAGCGATAATTATAGCGAATCGCAGCAAACTGATAGGATTGAAATCCAAATGTTTCAGGAATTGGAGGATAATTTTATTTCGGAAGATATGGATGCAGCGCATTTAAAGGCACTGGAGAAAAGGGCTGTACAAAAAGTACAGGAACTGGTTGATTATTTGAATATTTACGCCGATACAGGATTGGATATACAATTTCGGCAACAGGCAAGGCAAATGATAACTGAGGATTTTATTTTGGACACGGATTTGCAAGATTTTTTAATGAAACATGAAATGATGGAAGATTTGGAAAATTCGGTTTTATTAAACGCATATGGAGGAACAGCAAGTTTTAGTGTTGAGTCTGTTCAGCTTCACGAGCCGTTTGAGCAATCTCAAAATTCAGAATATAAATCGCAACTTACTTATCAATTTCAAAATTCTAATATTGTTTTGGGAGTTAGTGCAACGAAAACTACGAAATATTTTGGGAATGAAAAACTCGACGTTTGGGAACTCTTCTTTGAACTCTGAACATTAAACTCTGAACAAATTGTTTACTTTTGCAGCGGCAGAACGCTTTATCGCTCTCAGCTTAAGTTGAGGGAGGAAAGTCCGGGCAACACAGGGCGCCGTGTTTCTTAACTGGAAGGTCTTTGAAAGGGGACAGCAACGTAACAGAAAATAACCACCCGAATTTGATGTATCATTTTTGGGAACGGGTGAAAAGGTGCGGTAAAAGCGCACCGGTGGAGGTGGCAACATCGCCAGCCGTACGTCTCACGGGTTGCAAGGTCATGTATATTCTGATTGTTTGCCGCTGTTGCGGTACAGCGAAACGGCCCGTTTCGTTCCCAACGCACAAGGGAATCAGGAAGGGTAGACTGCGACGATTCCGGCAGTAATGTCGGAACCAGATAAATGATAAAGACTTCGAGAAATTGGAGTACAGGACCCGGCTTACAGGTCTGCCATTTTTTTTTATTCAGCGGGTAACTATTTAAAATAACATCTAGTAACCCGCTGAATTATTTTATGAAGATCTTATTGATAAAAAGACTTATACCACTTCACAAAATCACCTATTCCTTTTTCCAGTGAGGTATAAGGTGAGTATCCAAAGTCTTTTTGAAGTTCACTTACATCGGCAAAGGTCTTGTACACATCGCCAGCTTGCATCGGGTGAAATTCTTTTTTTGCCTCTTCTCCCAGTGTTTTTTCAATGGTTTCAATAAAATCCATGAGTTTTACAGGAGACGAGTTTCCAATATTATACATTTTATATGGTGGAGTTGAGATTGGTATTCCATTCAAAACTTTTGTTACTCCTTCAACAATATCATCCACATACGTAAAATCACGGTACAAATCGCCGTTGTTAAAAACCTTAATTGGCTTACCCTCAAGAATAGCTTTTGTAAAAAGGGAGTAAGCCATGTCGGGCCTCCCCCATGGTCCATAAACAGTAAAGAACCTCAAACCGGTTGTTGGTATTCCAAATAAATGGCTGTAAGTATGTGCCATTAGTTCGTTGCTCTTTTTAGTTGCTGCATATAAACTAATGGGGTTATCCACCGAATCGGTAACCGACAAAGGCATTTTATCGCTGTTGCCATACACACTCGAAGAACTGGCATAAACCAAATGCTTTATTTTATTGTGTCGACAGGCCTCAAGAATATTCATAAACCCCACAATATTGCTATCGATATAAGCCTGAGGATTTTCAATGCTATAACGCACGCCAGCTTGAGCCGCAAGATTGCAAACCCTATCAAACTTTTCGGTTTCAAAAAGTTTGATAAGTTGATCCTTGTCTTCCAGATTCATTCTAACAAATGAATAATTGGAATTTTTTGTACTCGTAATTTTCTGATGCCAGTATACAGCATCTTGATTAATACCGGCCTCTGCTAACCTGGCATATTTTAAATCACTTGAATAGTACTCGTTAATATTATCAATACCAACAACTTCAATGCCCAGTTCAACCAGCTTATTCGCAAGGTGAAATCCAATAAACCCGGCAGTACCTGTTACTAAAACTTTCATAAAATATCAGTATTGAAATTTATGGGATAGCTTTGTAATTTATACACATTTCAGTCCTGCGCTTATTGAGCAGGATAGACTTTATTTGCCGCTAAATAATCCAAAATAGCATCCAAATTCTCCTCGTTGTCTTTCGGATGGAACACCAATTTTGCATTTGTTGGTGCTTCGTAATCCAAATCAACACCCGGAAGATTTTGCGTTTTACCTTGCTCAATCAATTCGTACAATTCTGGTTTATTGTTTTTACAATATTCCAGCGGAGCATCCATGTAAAACATATGAAAACGATCTTCACCAACAATCTCAGCAATCTGGCTTCTTAACGATTCGTTACGCGAAATAAACGAACAAATAGTAATAATACCCTGGTCGTTTAGCAACTTGCAAATATGTGCCACACGACGTAAATTTTCTGCTCTGTCGGCTGGTGAAAAATCAAGTTCGCGGCTTAAGCCTGAACGAACAGAACTTCCATCAATAAGAACAGCAGTAGCACCGCTTTCGAATAATTTCTTTTCGAGGCTAAATGCCAGTTCGTTTTTACCTGAACCGTGTAAACCTGTAATCCAAATAGTTTCGCCTTTTTGCATGAGTTTACCAACGCGTTCATCGGTTTTAATTAAGGATTTTCCAAGGGCGATTTTTTCCTTGTCAACATCGGTAATTCTCGATTGCAGATTCTTGTTTGCCAAACGGTCGATAATCATACCTACCGCACAGGTGTTATGTGTTACCGGATCGATTAAAATAAATGAACCAGTTTGTTTATTCTTTTTGTAAGGATCGAAATAAAGTGGTTTGGTCGTGGTAATTACTACCCTTCCAATTTCATTTAGATTGAAATTTTCGATATTCGATTTTTCAAGCGTATTAACATCAACTTTGTATTTAATTTCGTCGATGCGAGCCTTGGTATTGTTATTGGCCTGTTTAATGTGAAATTGAGTGGAAAGATTCATTTGGTTCTCATCCATCCAAACTAACATTGCCTCAAACTGGCGCTCAACTCGTGGAAGGTTATCAGGATGAACCAACATATCGCCACGCGAAATATCAATTTCATCTTCTAAAGTAACCGTAACCGATTGTGGAGGAAATGCATAATCCAACTCTTTATCGTAGGTTACAATTTTTTCAACTTTCGATTTTTTCATCGAAGGTAGTACCATTACCTCATCGCCTTTTCGAATAATTCCAGAGGCAACTGAAGTTGAGAATCCACGAAATTTAATGTCGGGACGAAGTACATATTGTACAGGAAAACGTAAATCAGTAAAATTACGGTCAGAGCTTACATGCACATTTTCAAGGAATTCCAACAAACAATTTCCGTGATACCAAGGCATCCTTTCTGATCTTTCAACCACGTTATCGCCTTTTAAAGCCGAAAGTGGGATAAAAGTAACATCAGGAATATCGAGCTGTGTAACAAATGAATTGTACTCCTTGCGTATCTCTTCGAAACGTTCCTGACTGAAATCTGCCAAATCCATTTTATTGACAGCAACCACAACGTGCTTAATTCCCAAAAGATTAGCCAAATAAGTGTGACGTTTAGTTTGGGTAATTACACCATAACGAGCATCAATAAGAATAATGGCAAGGTTGGCAGTAGAACCACCGGTAATCATATTACGCGTGTATTGCTCGTGCCCGGGAGTATCAGCAATAATAAATTTACGTTTTGCCGTTGAAAAGTAACGGTATGCCACATCGATGGTAATTCCTTGCTCACGCTCGGCTTTCAAACCATCTAACAGAAGTGCATAGTCAATGTCTTCTCCGGCATGACCAACACGTTTGCTATCGCGGTGTAAGGCTTCAAGCTGATCTTCGTAAAGCATTTTACTATCGGCCATTAAACGACCAATTAGTGTCGATTTACCATCGTCAACCGAACCTGCGGTTAACAATCTTAGTAAGTCTTTCTTTTGATCCTGGTCAAGGAATTCTTGTATGTTTAATTTTTTTGTTGTCATTTTTT
>JAUVDE010000022.1 GCA_030595485.1 Draconibacterium sp. | reverse complement strand
ATTGGTTTCGACCATATTGATACGGAATATTGTAAACAGGCTGGAATTGAGTGGACCAACGCTCCCGGTTGTAATGCCGAAAGTGTAAATCAATACATTGCGTCGGCACTGTTTTCATGGTCGATGCGTAAACGTAAAACTTTGTCTGATTTAACAATTGGGGTTATTGGTGTAGGAAATGTAGGTTCACTGGTAGCAAAAACCTGCGAAATTCTCGGTATGAAAGTTTTATTGAACGACCCACCTCGCAAGAGAGCCGAAGGTTCTGACAAATTTGTTTCGCTAAAAACTATTCAGGAAAAAGCAGACATTATAACATTTCATGTTCCTTTAAATATGGAAGGAGCAGATGCCACTTTCCATATAGCCAACGAAGAATTTTTACAAAACTTGAATAAAAAAGCACTGATTATAAATTCATGCCGTGGCGAAGTAGTCGATTCAGAAGCCATTTACAATGCCATTGAAGCAAATGACGTAGCTGGTTTTATTGCTGACTGTTGGGAAAATGAACCGGAAATAAATCTGGATTTGTTAAATCATACCGATTATGGCACGCCGCATATTGCTGGCTATTCAAAAGACGGAAAGGCAAACGGAACTCAAATGAGTGTTCAAGCCATAAGTAGATTCTTTAATTTAGGAATTGATGATTGGCAAGCAACAAATGTAGAACTACCTGAAAATACAACAATTGAAATTGATGGTTCACAACGCCGTGAATATTCAATTTTAGCAGAAGCTATTTTATCGACTTATGACATTGAAAATGATGATGAAGAACTGAAAGATTCACCTCATATGTTTGAGCAACTTAGGGGTGATTATCCTGTTCGGCGGGAATTTGGTACGTATACCGTAAAAGCCTCGAATATTGGAAATGGGACTTTGGCGAAATTAAGAGAACTTGGATTCGCAGTTTCAACGTAGTTGTCATTCCCGCGCAGGCGGGAAACTCATAATTTAGGCACGATGAAAGACTTTAACTTTTACGTTTACATATTAACTAACAAGTGGAATAAAGTATTATACATTGGAGTAAGCAATAATTTAAAACGAAGAATTAACGAGCACAAAAGCAGAGAGATAAAAGGATTTACATCGAGATATAATATTGACAAGTTGGTATATTTTGAACATTTTCAATATATAAATAGTGCGATAAAAAGAGAGAAACAATAAAAAAGTGGAAACGAGACTGGAAAAACAAATTAATAAATAATGTCAATCCTTACTGGAGGGATTTAGCAGAAGACTTGCAAGAGATTCCTGCTTTCGCAGGAATGACAATTCGTAATTCAAAAATTGTAACAATAAAAAATAATAATGAAAAAATTAGCAGACATTGGTTTAATCGGGTTAGCCGTAATGGGCGAGAATCTGGTATTAAACATGGAGAGTAAAGGATTTACAGTTGGAGTTTTTAACAGAACAGTTTCTAAAGTCGACAATTTCATGAATGGTCGCGGTAAAGGTAAAAACTTTATTGGTGCACATTCTATTGAAGAGCTTTGTGCTTCGTTGGAAAAGCCACGTAAAGTAATGATGCTGGTAAAAGCTGGTGCTCCGGTTGATGCTTTTATCGATATGATAATTCCACACCTTGAGCCCGGAGATATTATTATCGACGGCGGAAACTCGCACTATCCTGACACAGTGCGCCGTACAGAATACGTTGAAAGCAAAGGATTACTTTACATCGGAACTGGTGTTTCGGGTGGCGAAGAAGGCGCATTATTAGGTCCATCAATTATGCCTGGTGGTTCAGCTAAAGCGTGGCCTGCAGTAAAGGCTATTTTTCAGGCTATTTCGGCAAAAGTTGAAGATGGTTCGCCTTGTTGCGAATGGGTTGGAACCGACGGCGCAGGGCACTTTGTAAAAATGGTTCACAACGGTATTGAGTATGGCGACATGCAAATTATTACCGAAGCTTACCAATTGATGAAAGAGCTTTTGGGAATGAATAACAACGAAATGCATCAGGTTTTCAAAAAATGGAACGAAGGTATTTTAGACAGTTACCTGATTGAAATTACCCGTGATATTTTGGGTTACAAAGATGAAAATGGCGAAGAAACGGTTGAAATGATTCTTGATACAGCCGGTCAAAAAGGTACGGGTAAATGGACCGGCATTTCAGCACTTGACCTTGGTATTCCTTTAACTCTAATTGGCGAATCGGTATTTGCCCGTTGTTTATCGGCACAAAAAGATTTACGTGTTGAAGCCTCGAAAGTAATTGAAGGACCTAAAGCTGAATTTACAGGCGACAAACAACAATTTATTGATGATATTGAAAGCGCATTGTTAGGTGCTAAAATCATTTCGTACGCCCAAGGTTATAACCTAATGATGGAAGCTGCAAAAGAGCACAACTGGGACTTAAATTATGGTAATATTGCATTAATGTGGCGCGGTGGTTGTATTATTCGCTCGGTATTTTTAGGTGATATTAAAACGGCTTTCGACACCAATGCTGAATTACCAAACTTATTGCTCGACCCATTCTTTAAACAAAAGGTTGAACAAGCGCAAGCCGGTTGGAGAAGAGTTTGTGCAACAGCCTTGTCAAACGGTGTTCCTGTTCCGGCACTTACATCGGCACTTTGTTACTTCGATGGTTTCCGTAGCGAGCGTTTGCCTGCTAACTTATTACAAGCACAACGCGATTACTTTGGCGCACATACTTACGAAAGATTAGACAAACCACGCGGCGAGTTCTTCCACACCAACTGGACGGGTCGTGGTGGCGATACTGCATCGTCGACTTACGAGGTATAAAACTATAATCTCAACGAATTAAAGAACCGTTCTCTCTGACATGAAACAGATGAAGAATGGTTCTTTTTTTATAGCTTAGAAGAAAAGTTAGTTTATTCATTTTGTGTAAGTTTTTATTTTTTAGACCCTGAATCAAGTTCAGGGTGACGTTCTATCAAACCAAAGCATAACTTTGTTTTATCGTCATGCTGAACTTGTTTCAGCATCTTTTTACTCTACAGCCATAATTCCAGAAATAGTATAATGTCCAGCGTTAAACATTATTCCCTCTTCTTTAAAAACACCATCGGTAGTTTTAATACTTTTCCCGGTTTCTACATTCTTGATAGCAATATTGGTTAACTCGTTAGAATACAGTTGGAATTTGGCACTGCTTTCCTTCGGAATTTTAATTTCAAAAACTATCATTCCAACATTCGTTTTTTTCCAGTTCGAAATAATTTCACCAAAGGGAGATTGATACTTACAATTTACATATTCCAAATCATCGGGGATAAATGGAGACAATACAAACTGTTGAAATCCCGGATATTCAGAATTTGGCTTAATGCCTCCCAACCACCGGTAAAACCATTCGGTAACCGTACCAAACATCGGATGACAGTTTGAATAAGTATTGTCACTTTCTTTCCAGGTTTCCCAAATCGTTGTTGCGCCTTTATCTATCATAAACCCCCAACCCGGATAAGCAGTGCTGTTTACTACATTAAAAACAGATTTTGAATTGCCTGATTCGGAAAGCGCTTCTAACATGTACTTTGTTCCGAAAATACCGGTATTTAAATGTCCTGAAGGACCGTTCTTTAATGCCATTAAAAGAGAGTCTGATAAAGCTTTAATTCCATCTTTCGGCAAAATATCGTGGTAAAACAAAGCTGAATATAAGGTTTGTTTGTTTATTTCTTCCTTAATCGGTGTATCCCAAAATCGCTCCTTTATTAATTCTTTTAGTTCTTCGGCAAGCTCATTGTATTTCTGATTCGCTTCATCATCGTTCATTACTTTGGCAAATTCGGCCATAATTTTAGCGCACTGAAGATAATGACAAGTTCCCGTTAATTCAACCGGAACGGGCTCCATCGATTCGTGGTCGCTTAAACCACTCGCCACAATTTTATTGGGATGAATGCGGGCCACTTTTTCCATCCACTTTTTATCAAATTCATAAAGTTCTTTAATAATGTCGGTGTCGTTGTAATAGAGGTATAAATAATATTGAGTGGTAAGTACAGCCGACTCCCAACTAATTCCACAGTATTGAATCCCAACAAATGGAGCAGTATCAACAAATCCTGAATCATTTACAGCATCGAGCCAATCGTAAATTGTTTTTCGATAAAACTGCTGCATATCGAAGTTGTAAATAAATGATTCGCTGGTGGCATTTAAGTCTCCCCCATAACCAAACTTCTCACGAGCTGCACAATCGGATTGAACACCAACTAAATTCGAAAGAAAAGTTTGTTCGGTAGCTTCCTGAATTGAATTTAAAAGTTCGGAAGAACACTGAAACTCATTCTCTCTTTTTACATCCGAATGAATCATTAATCCTTCAATATCTGAAATTTGTGGTTTATTTCTTGCTCCCGAAATCTCCATGTACCGATAAGTATGAAAAGTAAATTCGGGTTGATACCAAACTTCTGCATCGTCCTTGAAAATATAACTATCAGTTTGCCAGGCAATATCGGGAGCTCCGGGGCCACCGGCTCCTTTCTTTTTAATTTGTCCGCAAACTGTTGTCATTGGGTTTAAAGTACCATCTTCATAAATCCTTTCACCAAAACGAAAATTAACAGTATCATCCTTTTCGCCAGTCAATTTGATTTTATAAGTGCCGGTAAAATTTACGCCCATATCGACAACATAAGTACCGTTTTCAGGGGTGGTAATATTTATGGGTTTTATCTTTTCGGTTACCTGAATAGATGGAAAAAATGCCTTTTGCAATTCTCCACCAGGACCGTTTTTAATTGTAGCGTTTTTCCACGTTGCATCATCAAAATTCAAAGAGTGCCAATCCTCAATTTCTTTTCGTGAATCGTAAACTACGCCTAGATAAATACTGTTTTTTGTTACTGGCCCATAAGCGAATTTCCAACTATCATCAGTAATAAACTCTTTTGTTTTTCCATTCTTATAGGTAATTATTAGTTTGGCAATAAACATCGGCCTGCCAACAGGAAGTACATCTCTTAAATTTCTACGCCCCCACATTCGAAGCGGAAGAAGATTATAAAAACCATTTCCTAGAGTAACTCCAAGACAATTATTTCCCTTTCGAATTTCGTCAGAAATATCGTATTCCGAATAATAAATTCGTTTGCTGTAATCTGTCCATGTTGGAGAAAGCTCTTCATTTCCGATTCGTTTACCATTTATAAAAGCATTGTAATAACCGGCAGCAGTTATTAATAGTTTGGCTGATTTTATCTTATCTTCCATTACAAATTCCTTTCGAAAAAGTGGAGAATGATCATCAAGATAAAATAGTGAATCGGTGCTTGGAAGTGGTTTGCTATCGCTAATCCATAGGGAATTCTCGAGCGTGATTTTTTCGCTAAAGTTAGAATGATTTTGAGTACACGAAAAGGCAGTAATAATTAGTAAGAGAAGATAAAGCCGGTTCATTTAGGTTGGATTACAATGAATCCCTTAAAAGTAATGAAGTTGGAAGTATTTGCGCAATTTTTTGTTTGGTTTTTACAAATTCAGCTGCTTGTTTGCCCATTTTCTCAAAATCAATGGAAAGAACACTAACTCCACCACCAACAATTTGTTTCATCGGAGTATCGTTGTACGATAATACTCCAACATCTTTTCCTAATTCAAACTTGTTGTTTCTACAGGTTTTAATCACTTCCACCAAATCATTATCACGAATAACAAAATAGGCTTGTCCTTTTTCTATTTCCGAAGCATTTACCTTACTGGTTATTCGAAATGCGAGCTTATTCTTTTTGCAAAAACATTGAACAGCTGTAACCGTTTCAACCGGATGTGGCGTATTGTTTTCAGCATAAACCAAAATCAGTTCATTGTACTTTATCAATCTTTCGCGGCCTTCTTCCAGACATCGTTTTACCGATTCATTAAAATTCTGTAAAAGAAAGTTCATTTTCCCTTTCTCCGGGTTTCCCATGTCCAACACAAGCAATTTGTTCGTATCAATTTTCTCCAGAATCGGGTGAATAGTTTTGTGTTCAATATTCATTATCACATACAAACTGTAACGCCCCAAACTATTTTGTACGAGTTGTTGAAAAACTTCGGGATTATAATGATGGAATAACAAATCAACCGAATACGAGTTGGGTAAATTCTGCCGAAACGATTGGTATAATTGTTCTTTAAAAGCACTAAAATCATCGAGTAACATAAACACTTTAAACGTCTCGTTGGCTACAAAATAACCTTTTTGCGGAGCCGACTCAATTACATTTCGTTCTTTTAAAATATTGTAGGCTTTAAATACGGTATCGCGCGAAAAACCACTGCTTTTACTTAACAAATTTACCGATGGCAAAGCATCGCCAATTTTAAGTTCACCAGCACTAATGGCTTCATTAATTGAATTCACCAATTGCTGCAATTTGGTATGCCCCGTTTCTGATAATTTGAAAGGTAATTCCGGCATTAAAAAGCTGCTTTTATTTCAGATAAACTTACTTTAAATATTTGTTGGCAAATTTCATCCAAATCTTTTTCCGAGCCTTCGAAGTGCATCGTTATTTGTTCGTAGCTAGCCGATTCTCCAGCTTTCAGTTTCAGTGCTGGCGATGAAGTTTCTAGCTCGTAAAATGGTCCCATTTGGCTACCATCATCCAGCGGCCCATCATTGTATGAATTTATTGCATCTCCTTTGTAAGGAAACTCCTGCATTTCCCAGGCTGAATTTACATAATCGTTTACTCCTTCCGGAATTTCACATTTCAAAACAGTTAAAACTTTATTAATAGCATCGTAACTTCCTAAAACAGGTAAGGCACGTTGTGGTAATATTCCAATTTTACCGCGTTGTTTTCCATCACCTTTAAAGAATATCATCCCTTCTTTAACCACTAACCTGTCGGCGGGTATCGAACCAAAATAATCATCTTTCACAATGTAATCCGACTCGACATCCGTTTTATAAGGTACAAAAATAGTTACTTCATCCGATGGGTTAAACATACCCAACAACCAAATCGACAACAATCCGGTTTCCTTTTTCCAATCGGCGTCTCCGCTATTTTTTAATTGATTAACGGTTTCATAGGCGACTGTGTTTATTGCTTCGGAATAGTTAATCTCCAACTTCTTTTGAATAGAAGAATCATCAAGCAAACTCACCTTTCGAGAAACGTCTAAATTGAATTTGAAATTGCTGTAATTCACCAATTCTATCGACTTAGAAAACTCGGCGGTATTTTCATTCTGACTAAGCAGTTCAAAGCCCTCACTATCGATACTTGCAGGTGTCGACCAATCGGCAAAATCAAAGTCGCTACCATTTTTAAAGAATATAGAAAACTGTCCACCCTCGGGTCCCAACCAAAAACGTTCTTCGCCACCAACAGGATTTATTTGCGGTAGAACTTCGCCCGACTCAATTAAATCGTGATTAATCCATCCGTAACTTAAACCATTATTTCCTCCAGCCGTGCTGGTCATCACTCGCCCCTGAAATTCAGGAGAAATTACAATACGGGCATCACCGCTTTTAAGTTCAACCGGATTGGTGTGTTTCTTCAAAAATTCTATATCGTAACCATAAGTTCCTTTTTTAGCTGTTTCCATTTTTTGTGAAGTTTTGGGTTTCGTAGTACACGAAATAATTACGAATAGGGCCACAATAAACAGGCCTGATTTTAAAGATTTGGTTAAATGTTTTTGCATGATTAATTATTCATTCAGTATGATACTGCTTAAAAGTAACAATTCATTTTATCACATCACATTTATGCTCAAATGAATCGAACTCTGCTTATAAAAAAGTAGCTTCCTATTTATAAAACAGGAAGCCACCATTAACCATTATAAACTATTTATACAAAGGTCCAAAACTCTCGCAAGCGCGATAATCCGAACCTTCCTTATTCTCTCCAAAACCGGCCCATGCACTTGGACGGAAGATTTTATCTTCGCAAACATTATGCATACAAACCGGAATACGTAAAATTGATGCCAATGTAATTAAATCGGCTCCGATGTGCCCATATGAAATTGCACCGTGGTTGGCACCCCAGTTAGCCATTACCGAATACACGTCTTTAAACGCACCAGCACCCGTTAATTTTGGTACAAACCAAGTTGTTGGCCAGGTTGGATTTGTGCGTTCGTCAAGTACTTTATGAACATCATCTTCCAATTCAACCGTAAAACCTTCAGCAATTTGAAGAACCGGCCCTAAACCTTTCACCAAATTAATACGGCTCATGGTTACCGGCATTTCACCTTCGGTTTTAAACTGGCTCGAGAAACCACCGCCTCGGAAATAGCCTCTATCAGCCGGGCAGAAATTTGTATTTTTCAAACAAGCAGCAGCATCTTCTTCGGTAACTTCCCAAAATGGTTTCATCACTGGATTTCCGTCAGCATCTTTTTGCTGTGCCGTAGCGTCCATTGTAGTCGATCCAGAATTAATCAAATGAATAATTCCATCTTTTGCCAAACCTGTTAGTTCTTTTCCGGTAACACGCTTCACTGAATCCGGACTCCAGTAAGTACGTACATCGGAGAATATTTGAGCGGTATTTGTTAACAAGTGCCCAAACAACATTGGCACTGCATTTAAACTATCATTTTCGGTAGCAAATACAAAGGCTTGACGAATTCCATTCCAGTCGAACGACGTATTTAATATTGTTTCTGCAAAATCACCATTCGGATAATAATCAGTCCATTGTCGCTGTCCCTGAAAACCTCCTGCAATGGCATTGTGCCCATGCGCTTCTTCACCAAAACCGGCTTCCTTCAATTTCGGATTGCCAATCATTAGGTCGCGCATAATCAATGTCATTTTCACAACTACAGTCCATTCCCAATCTTTTCTTTCTCGATCCGATTGTTCGTCTTTTGCATTGTAATCATCACCTTCAATATCATTCTCTTTTGTCCAGGCTAAAGCTTTTTCATATTCGGCCTTATCGTAAATCTCTTCGTCTAAACGGCGCTTAACTTCTACCATATCGACAAACTCGGTTCGCATTCCTAAATACTCCTGAAAAAAGTCGGGATTAACCATCGAACCTGCAATTCCCATTGAGGTATAACCCAATGACAAATATGATTTCCCTTTCATTTGAGCCACAGCCAAAGCTGCTTTCACAAAACGCATCACTTTTTCTTTTACATCTTCAGGAATCGTTTCATCGCCGGCATCTTGCACATCACGACCATAAATTCCAAAGGCAGGTAAACCTTTTTGTGTATAACCTGCCAATGCGGCTGCCAAATATACAGCTCCCGGACGCTCGGTTCCGTTAAAGCCCCAAACTGCTTTAGGTATAATCGGAGTTGAATCCATAACTTCGGTTCCGTAACACCAACAAGGAGTAACAGTTAATGAAACACCCACTCCTTCTCTTTCAAATTTATCGGCACAAGCAGCAGCTTCGGCAACACCACCAATGGTTGTGTCAGCTATTACACACTCCACTTTTTCACCACTCGGAAAACGTAAATTCTCCTCAATTAATTTCGCGGCATTTTTTGCCATATTCATAGTTTGCACTTCAAGCGATTCGCGCACACCTCTTTCACGTCCGTCTATTACCGGACGAATTCCTACTTTGGGTAGTCTTCCTATTAATCTGTTAGTCATTACTTTATTATTTTAGTTTATTGATACTAATTTTACGTGTTATAAAACCACACTGTCCTGTACTGTGCTGCAATGTAAAACCATTTCTTTTTAAAAAAAATATGTTTTGCAGCAACATTCGCTGAAACCTATGCCAATAAAGGAGTTTGATAAAATGTTAAAAGTTGTTTTTAAGAAACCCCAACTTATAATTATCATTTGTAACTTTAAAACTTGATTAAAAACTATGGAAATGAAATATTACCCTATTCTATTTTCCCTGCTATTTTTGATGTGCAGTGTATCATCTTATTCACAAAATAGTTACAAAAGACTATATCCTGAAAAGTGCGACAGTTTGATAAAAGCGAATGTTGATAATCCCGATTTTGTAATTTTGGATGTGAGAACTTATGGCGAATGGGTTGGTGATCATCTGGAAGGATCGATTAACAGAAGTACCGGCGACTCCGATTTTCAGCAACGTTTGTCAGTTTTACCAAAACACAAAATATATTTACTTCATTGTAAATCGGGAGGAAGAAGTGCAGGAGCCTTTACTAAAATGCAAAACTTACAATTTGCAGAAGTTTATGAAATGATTGGAGGAATTAATGCGTGGAAAAGCAAGCAATATTCAACAACAAATGTTTTAACACCTAAATTAATGCTGGTATCGCATGAAGAAAGAGAGGGAGCCAATTCGGACACCGTTAAAATAACCATTACTAACCGCGCCAACAACACACTCAAGTTTACGAGTGTTATTATAGACGACGAGCATAGCATTACACACGATTTTAATTCTGAAATAAGTATTGAAGGTGCTGAAGATTACACTTTTTCCATTTATCACACACCTGGTTATGACAATAACGATTCAACTAAAATAGCACTTGAAAGTAATGGTGGGCAACTGGAATTTAAAGTTAAAGTTGACCAATCAGTTCCTACTCACATTCATAATATTACAAAGAATGATATTTCAATATTTCCAAATCCTGCCAATGGCAGAATATTTATTAAAGGAATTGTATCTCAGTCGAATACTGCAGTTTATGTTTACAATTTAGCAGGACAAGTAGTATTACAAAAACATAATTACGTTTTAGATGAAGCACTTAATATTTCTAAATTATCACAGGGAGTTCATATTGTTAGAATACAAGCTGGAGAGCGGACTTATTCGAAAAAACTTATTGTTAAACATTAGTTGTTTTTAACAGAATATTCTTTTTCATGGTTTCATTTTTCCCTTACTTGCATATGAAAACAAAAACATGATATGCTGACACTGATTAACTTTCAATTTTCAATTGTAAGATTGCACAAAGTTTATTTAACATTTCTTTTTATTTTATTAAGTATCTGGTCTTCGGCTCAAGTCATTTCTGGTCAAATTAGTGACGAACAAAACCAAGCTATTCCATACGCAACGATTTTTATTGCTGAGACTAAAGAAGGAACCACCTCTAACATCGATGGTAATTTTCAGCTTCAATTGCCTAAAGGAACCTATAGTTTAACCATTCGTTCAATGGGTTATCATCAAGTAAACAAAAGCGTTACACTACAAAGCGACAGTTTGTTTTTGCCAATTGTATTACAAACTCAGTCTTTTGAAATTAAGGAAGTAAAAATATTTCCGGGAAAAGAAGATGCCTCGTATTTCATTATGCGAAAAGCGATGGCTAAAGCGCCGTATTATCGAAAAAAGATAAAGCATTACACAGCCGATTTATACATAAAAAGCAACTTTGAATTTACCAATATTCCAAAACTCTATCAAAATAAGATTGAGATGGATGATGGAAAAAAACTAAAGGACTATTTTAAGGAGAATGTCACTTATGTTATAGAATCGCAAAACAAAATCGCTTACGATTACCCTAATACTTACGACCAAAAAGTAATTAGTAAAAAAACCTCGTTGGTGGGTTTCGACGAACCGCCGGTTATGGGTTTAATTACAACTAGTATATACGAAGAACGCCCTTTTCAGACGATTTCTCCCCTTTCGTCAATGGCCCTTAAACATTACAATTTTGAGTACGAAGGTTACATAACTGTTGGCGATTTTGATGTATTTAAAATTAAAGTTACTCCGAAACGTAAAAGCGATGAGTTGTTGGATGGTTTTATATACATTGTTGATAAGCTGTGGTGTGTATATAACATGGATTTTAAATCGAGCTTCGAGTTTTTTAACATGAGATTGAAACAGCAGTTTGAGAATTTAGGCGGTGGTAATTGGCTACCCGTTTCGTACAATATTACCGGAAACGTTTCGATGCTGGGTTTGCGTGGAAATTTCTATTATGGAGCTTCGGTAAAATACGATTCGATTGTTGATAATTACCAGGAAACTATTGCTCAGGAAATTATAGCTGGAAAAGTAAATGGAGAAATGCCAGAGGCACGAGTAGCAGGCGAAAAAGAAAAAGCATTAAGTAAAGAAGTAGCTGTAATTCATGCGAAAGAACAGCTAAGTAATGCAGATGTAAAAAAGGTTTCCCGGTTAAATCGTAAAATTTTAAAGGAACAGTACAACGATTCTACCATTGTAAAAGCAAATTCCAACACCTACAAAATTGAGGATAAAAAAGATTCGCTGATTACTATTGAATGGGATACCATGCGTGCCATTCCGTTAACTCCGGCAGAGTTACAAAGCTACCATTTTGCCGATTCAATTGTTCGAATAGAAACGGCTGATAAAGACTCTCTTTCGGCTGAAGACAAAGTAAATCGAAAGAAAAATAAATGGTCGAAATTTGCATTTGGAACATCTGATTTAGTTAAAGACTCGTTAATTCGTTTAGGCTACGATGGACTTTTAACTACTGAAAACTTCGATTACAATACAGTTGATGGTTACAAATACCGACAAACACTACGTTTCCGTTATATTTTACCTGATAAAGCGCATGTGGGTATTAATGCAAAAGCCGGTTATGCCTTTAACCGCAAAGCCATGTTTTGGGAGATAAATCCTAATTTGGTAAATGTGTTGGCAAAAAACAATACTCTTGGATTATCTGCAGGTAAAATGAGCTACGACTTTAAAGGCCTTAATTATGGAATTACACCTCCGGTAAACGCAATTAGTTCGTGGTTTTTTGGCGAGAATTACATGAAGTTATACGAAAGTAATTTTTACCGATTTAAAGTAACACAGCGTTTTAAAAAGAATTTAACTCTAAGGGCAAATGTCGATTACGACCACTTTTATCCTTTAGAGAATAGTGTCGATTATCTTCTGTCGGACAATAAAGAATTTTCGTCGAACGTGCCCAAAGGATATGCAAAAGACGATGCGGTTTTGCTGGAGCAAAAAAGTTTCACCTACGTTTTGGGGTTAAATTACCGCAAACGACAACGTAAACCCTGGCTCGACGAATCGCCCTTTTTATTTATTGACGACTATTATTCAATGGGGCTTTCCTTTAAACAAGGATTACCTGATGTTTTTAACTCAGTTTCCGACTTTAGTCAAATTGCCTTTAACTTTCACCAGCAGGCTAATATTTCGCCAAGTGTTGGTATCGATTGGCGTTTAAATGCGGGATATTTCTTTAGTAACGACCAAATGCATTTTTCGCAATTCAAACATTTCCGAACTTCTGAAATTTTGGTTGACATGAAAACGTTTACGAATACACTACAAAACATTAACGATTACGAATTTAGCACCAACGACAGCTATTTAAATATTAGTGCCGATTACCGCACAGAATATTTGTTGTTGCGTTACTTTTCAATTATCAACAAAAAAACCTGGAGCGAAAGTTTTCATATGAATTACTTAACAACCCCTGCATTTGAAAACTATTGGGAAGTGGGTTACAGCTTAAATAGTTTGTTTTTTGTAGGAAATATTGGTGTTTTCACCGGCTTTAAGGGTAGCGATTTTGAAAGTGTTTCATTCAAAATATCAATCTCACCTTTTGAATAGGACTTAATAATCGGTGGTAAACAACTCAGGAAATCTACCTTTTATCTCTTTTTCGCGGTAGTAATCTTTCATACGCCTAATATCAGCTTGTGCATTGTCGCTAAGTTCCAATTTCTCGCCAATAGACACTTCTTTCCTCCCCCAATCGAAGCGACCTAAATAAACCGGAATACCTGTTTCTTTGGCAATTATATGAAAACCACCTTTCCATTTCTGGGTAAATCGGCGTGTCCCTTCAGGTGTTAGTGCTAAATGCACTCTGTCGTTTTCATTAATCAATTGAATTGTTTGTCGAATTACATTTGCTCCTTTTGAACGGTCGATGGGCAGACCACCCATTTTTCGAAGAAAATAGCCAGCGGGCCAAAAGAAAAATTCTTTTTTAATTAGCGTATTTGCCTTTCCGCCAACCGATGCATAATGCAACCAGGAAATAACAAAATCCCAGGCACTTGTATGAGGTGCACCAATAATAATACACTTATTTTCGGGTGCAACTCCACCAATCTCTTTCCATCCTAAAATTTTCAATAGAAATTTCGAAAATCCCTTCATTCTATTTATTATTTTTTATTTCGATATTGGTAGCAGCAGCATACTTTTTCAATAGCTCAACTGCTATTTCGGCGGCCAAAGATAATGAAGATGCACCATATTGGATAATAATCATTAAAAAGCGTGTGGTTTTGTTTGTAACACATGTTCGAACCGAGTCGCTGGTGGCCGTTCCAAATGCACTCTTCTCATCCCTGAACACAGGCATAAATTCAATATTTAATACCCCCCTTCCAATTCCTTCGTAAGGTTCATCTTTTTCTCCAATACCAAATTCTACACTACCATCAATTTTATCAGCATCGTAACCACCAATCGAAAATCCGCTTGTAATAGATACTAAATTCAGCAAATCGACTACATTATTAACTTGATAAATTTCCTTACGTTTTAGCACACGTCGCAAAAGTGCTTCAGCCGATAATCGGTAACGAGCGGGATCTTTTCCACAAAGTTTATAGGCTCTTCGCGAAGCTGCAATGGCAGGTAATTTACTAATTGCGTCAACTTTTAGTTCCGTATTTATATCCAGTACCTTTTGCTGAATCTCAGCCCACAACTCTTTATTTATTTCCTGAAACTGAACATCACATTCAATGCACAACAATTGTAATCCATCAATTTTAGCACTTAAAGTTGTGCAGATTCTAATTTCCTTCATAGACTTTAATCGTTAATTATTTACAATTAACTTAATTTCTTTTTAATATTTTACAAAAGATATTACTTTCGCGTTTATAAATAATATTTAAAACTATCAAAATGAAACGACTAATTCATCTCGCATTTCTGTTAATTTTTGCAGCAAGTGTATCGGCACAGCAAATTTCTATAATTCCGAAACCTGCTGAAATGCATCTTAAAGATGGCAACTTTACGCTAAATGCAACAAGTAGTATAAACTACGATACCAACAATATTGAAATAAGTAGAATTGCGCAGTTTTTTAACGATTACCTAGAAACTGTTTATGGTTTTGAAGCGACCGAAAATGCTGATGGCAATTCAATAAGCTTCAAAATTATCAGTAGTTTAGATCTAGGCAAAGAGGGCTATTTACTTAAAGTAGAAACAGATGCAATTGTAATTACCGCTTCATCAGCCAATGGTTTATTTTATGGTTTGCAATCGTTGAAGCAACTTTTGCCTGTCGAAGCCACTAATACTTCACTCGCAATTCCTTGTTTGGATATTAAAGACCAACCACGTTTTGCATGGCGTGGAAATATGTTAGATGTTGCTCGCCACTTTTTTCCGGTAAGCTTTATTAAAAAGTACATCGATATTTTGGCCATGTATAAAATAAACACTTTCCACTGGCACCTAACCGAAGACCAGGGTTGGAGAATTGAGATAAAAAAATATCCATTGCTTACTGAAATTTCACATTGGCGCGAAGAAACCATGGTAGACCATTACAACAGTGGCAAAGGAATGGATGGAATTGGCTACGGTGGTTTTTACACACAAGATCAATGTAGAGAAATCGTTCGCTATGCTGCTGAACGTTATATTACTGTAGTTCCGGAAATTGAAATGCCAGGACATTCGATGGCAGTATTGGCAGCTTATCCGAACCTTGGTTGCACAGGTGGACCTTACGAAGTTACTGGAGTTTGGGGTGTTCATAAAGATGTTTATTGCGCAGGAAAAGAAGAGACATTCGAATTTTTACAAAATGTGTTAGACGAAGTACTTGACATATTCCCTTCAGAATTTATACACATTGGTGGAGATGAGTGCCCAAAAGATGCCTGGAAACAATGCGATGCCTGTCAGAAGCGAATTAAAGAAAATGGTTTGGAAGATGAACACGAGTTACAAAGTTGGTTTATTACCCGCATGGATAAATACTTAAGTTCTAAAGGACGGCGCCTGATTGGTTGGGATGAGATTCTAGAAGGCGGTTTAGCACCTGAGGCTACAGTAATGAGCTGGCGTGGTGAAAAAGGTGGAATTGAAGCTGCCAAACAAAAACATGAAGTCGTAATGAGCCCAAACTCGCATATGTATATTGACCACTACCAAAGTCGTGATAAAGATAAAGAACCATTGGCAATTGGTGGTTTTTTGCCTGTACAAAAAGTGTACAGTTACGAGCCTATTCCTGAAGCACTAAACGCTGAAGAAGCCAAATATGTTCTTGGTGTACAAACCAACCTTTGGACTGAATATGTAGCCACTACAAAAAAGGCAGAATACATGCTTTTACCTCGTTTACAAGCGCAGGCAGAAGTTGCCTGGACTCCTAAGAAACTTAAAGATTTTAAAGATTTTGAAAAACGATTGGAAACAGATTATTTGCGTTTGGATAAACTTGGTATTAATTACAGAAATCATAAGCAGTAAAAATACACTTAACATAGTTTAACATAAAGGGATGCATTTTGTATCCCTTTTTTAATTTAGACGGCACGCTTTTTGGAAGATGTGTTAAACAAAATATTAAAAATGAAGTTATTGAATAAACGAATAGTTGTAACTTTCACTAAAATAAAAAAAACGTCATGAAGAATTTTGTATTGATAGCAATCTTAATGTTTTCAGTTGCAA
>JAUVDE010000073.1 GCA_030595485.1 Draconibacterium sp. | reverse complement strand
GTGTTTTCCTCAACATAACCAAAATTTAAAATGGAAGGTGAAACGACTAACAATGGAGTAGTTACAGCACTTGTGATTCCAGAAACAGAAACATTGCTGTTATAAAAGAGTGTATTCCCATTATGAGCTGACCAACCATAAACTCTAATTGTTAAAGTTTGTCCATCATTAACATTTATGGAGAGCCCACTAAATAAGACTGTATTTATAGATTTAGACACCGATAATGTCCGAACACTAACACCTGACGTTACAAACCCATCAAGTGAATAATAAACCTCCCCACTCATTGTTTTAAAACCTACATAGTGCGAAATTTGAATTTGTGTAATTGTTAAATCATTTCCATTTTGTGGTGCAACTGAATATTGATAATAGTCTTCTGATAGATTGGAACTTCCATTCCAGCTATTACTGTTTACGCCATATGTCGAATTGTAACCTACACTCACTCCCCCACTTCTTTCAAGAGAGTTAGCCGTTATATTTCCAATTACACTTGCATTACCATTGTTGGTCAAAGCCCAAGTAGAACTGGCTGATTGTGCAAATGAAGAATAAGAGAAGAGAGTTAAAACAAATACAAGAAAAATAGCAAAGACACGAGTATTAAAACTCCTACCAAAGGCAAAGTAACGCCCATAGCAATCCCAAATCATCTTTCTTTGAGATAAGTTTAACATATGTCCACTACCGCCTGTCCTCACAATTTTTCTTTACCAATTGGATTTCTTTTATCAACAAGTTCTGTACGCACAAAAGTACAGAACAATCTTCACTAAGCATTTAATTTATCTTCAACAATCATGATAAATTAGAGTTTAATAACACCTCAATTCTTAACCATTCTGAATAATCCCAATTCACTGATAAACAGTCTTCTTCCTGTATACAATGTTATATGTTTTTAATGCATTTCGTTTAAGCACAAAACTAAAATAATTAACAGAACATTGTGAACATGAATCCCACCACCTTTACACTTTGTCTCAACTTGGGACACAAGGAGTGGAATCTCATTCTAGATCAATATTGCTTAAGGGGACTTCTAAAAATTCCTTGTTTCCTTTGGGTTGTCAGGGTTTCCAATATACTTCTTAATATCTTCTTGAATTATCCCGATAGTTCTATGAAAATATTAATCGTCTATGAAAAACCCGGACAATCTTGATGCGAAGTAATTTTTAGAAGTCCCCTTAACACAGTTTACTACACCAATTTTCTTACCTTCGTGTTACGATAATCACAAAACGTAACACCATGTCGGTTTCCAGGTTCGGAGTTTCTTTAGACGAAGAGTTGCTTAAAGCGCTTGATGACTATGTAAATGATAATGCATTTGCCAATCGTTCCCAAGCTATTCGCTATTTGATTGAAAAAAATATGGTGGAAGAAAAATGGAAATGTGACAATATTGTTGCAGGTGCAGTTGTTTTGGTATTCAATCACGAAAAAAAGGAAATTCTAAAAAAATCATCCGATATTCAATACCACTACAAAGACTATGTTCTTTCGGTTCAGGGTTTTTACTTAAATGATTTAAACTACATGGAAATTATTGCAGTTAAAGGTCCCTCGCGAAAACTAACAGAGGTGTCGGATAAATTAATCGGCATTAAAGGCATTCAACATGGTAAACTGGTAATGAGCAAAGCCAAATAATTTTTTTGCGCGAATAGTAACACGAAATACATAATAGGTAACACCAAAATAAAACATGAAAATTCAATTCAAAATAGCTTTCGGCTTATTAGCCACGTTTATTTATCCTTTCGCTTTGCAAGCACAAATGCATTTTGCAACTGAAGACACCATCGAAATTAATGAGATTATTGTAACCGGAACTCAAGTTAAAGTAAATCGCAATACTATTCCAATGGCCGTTTCGGTAATAAACCGAACTCAAATTGAAGAAAGTGATGAGTCGGCGCTTCTCCCCATTTTAAATGGAAGGGTACCCGGGCTTTTTGTAACCGAGCGTGGAGTAACAGGCTTTGGGGTGGCTCAAGGTTCAGCCGGACAAATTTCAATTCGAGGCATTGGAGGGAGTCCGACAACCGGAGTATTAATGCTAATCGACGGACATCCACAATTTATGGGGATTATGGGACATCCACTCCCCGATTCGTACGTGGCATCAGATGTTGAACGTGTTGAGGTAATTCGAGGACCGGCATCCATTCTTTATGGCTCAAATGCGATGGGTGGTGTAATTAATATTATTACTAAAAAGCAGCATGATGAAGGTACTCATGGAAATGCCAGAATATCTTATGGTTCGTACAACACCCAAAAGTACATGGGATCAGTGGGCTTTAAAAAGAATAAATTTAGCACTTTTATTTCGGCCAATCACGACCAAACAGACGGTCACCGTCCTCATTCTGATTTTAAGATTACGAATGGATACTTAAAACTGGGATACGATTTTAACGACCATTTCTCAGCGTCAACCGATGTCAGCCTCGCCGCATTTGAGTCTGCAGACCCCGGACCAGATACATTAAACGCACAAGCAGGAGAGCGTATTGATATATTGCGTGGTTATTGGGCCTTTACCTTGCTTAACGAATTCGACAAAGCAAGTGGTGCCATAAAAGTATTCTACAACTTTGGCGAACATGAAATAACGGATGGTTTTCATTCAACCGACCATAATTATGGCGCCAATATTTACGAATCGTTCAACCTCTTTAAAGGCAATACCCTAACCACCGGTTTTGATTTTATGAATTATGGAGGCTTAGCTGAAAATGTAAATGCCATGCGTGGAAATGGAATTGTTTTTGCCGACACCTCAATTACCGAATTGGGCTTTTACACACAAATACAGCAACAGCTTACAAAAAAACTTACCTTAAATGGTGGAATTCGCTACCAACATCATAGCGAATATGGCGCGCAATGGATTCCTGCAGTAGGTTTTGCTTACGAACTAACAACACAAGCTACCTGGAAAGGAACAATTTCAAAAGGCTTTAGAAGCCCAACCATGCGCGAATTATTTCTGTGGGGACCAAACCCAAATCTTAATCCAGAAACTGTTTGGAATTATGAAACGGGACTAACAAAAACATTCTTCAATGGCAATATGAATGGCGAACTTACCTTGTTTATAATTGAAGGCGACAACCTAATTATTAATGCCGGGCCACCCAATGGATTTCAAAATACCGGAGAAGTTTCGAACAAAGGAATTGAGTTTGCTTTAAATGCAGAACCCTTTAAAGACTTAAAAGTTAATGCCACTTACAGTTACATTAACATGAAAAATCCTGTTTATGCCACCCCCGCGCACCATGTATTTTTAAATGCCCATTATCGAATTAAAAAACTTCAACTAATGACGAGTATACAACAGGTTTCTGACCTCGACAACGATCCATCACGTGTTGTCAACAAAGTAAGTTATACTTTACTAAATGCTAAAGCCGTGTATAACCTAACACGAAACCTTAAAGTTTTTGTTAGTGCTAAAAATTTATTGAATACAAAATATGAAGTTAACAGATATTACACCATGCCTGAAGCTACTGCTTTTGGTGGACTAAGCTTTATTTTATAAGTATCATGAAATAATTAACGACGTTGTAAATCGTTTCTGAAGGAAGTACGAACACATCGAAACCCAATGTAAGATTTAGTAGTATCCTGATATTCATAGGTGCGAGTAGAAGTTTGAATATAATAAGCTACATCTTTCCACGATCCACCGCGTACCACTTTCCGCTTCATAACCGGAGGATCATCTGGCCGAGCATTATATTGTAATTCAGGGTTAAAATCATGAATAACATCATAACCCGCCTCGTAAAATGCGGATGAAGTCCATTCGGCAACATTACCTGCCATGTCGTAAATACCATAAGGGTTAGGATCAAATTCTCCTACTTTCATTGTGGTTGTAGTACTTGGGCTATCGGCCACATAGTTTCCGCGTAAAGGTTTAAAATTGGCCACAAAACAACCGCTTACATTGCGGGTATAGTAACTTCCCCATGGGTACATATTATTATGCATCCCTCCTCTCGCTGCAATTTCCCATTCACTTTCGGTTGGCAATCGAAAATCGTGTGCCGGTTTTTCCTTTAATCGATCTGATGTCAAAGACTTTAAGCCTGTGCGCCAATTGCAAAAAGCATTAGCTTGTTTCCAGCTAATACCCACAACCGGATAATCATCGAAACCAGCATGAGAAAAATATTTTATTGTAAATGGTTCGTTGTATGTGTATGCAAAATCCCTAATCCATACTAATGTGTCGGGGTACACGGGTACTGATTCGCGCATTAAAAAAGAACTTCTATTTTGAATAGGAACAAGTTCTCCTTTCTCATTAATCACATTTCCTTCGTAGCGTTGGGTTTCATAATTAAAGCTATTGCTTCGCTTGGCTGCTTGCTTGTAATCCACCCAAAAGTATTCGTAAACTAATTTTCGCGTATCCAATTCCCGTTTAAATCCAAATCGTTCATTCTCCGGAACGTAAAGTTCTTCCATCGCCATTTGGTAATCTCTATCGTCCCACTCAATTCGTTCGTCCCAGTTAATTTTTGGCTCTTCAAGTGGTGCTCCGTATTTATCCTCTGTGATTAAGAAATCGGTATAGGTTTGCCCAAGCAGTTCTCTTGCCTTTTTATCGCGTACCCAGTAAACAAATTGACGGTATTCGTTATTGGTTATTTCTGTATCATCAATCCAAAAAGCTTCGGTTGATACAGTCTTTGATGGTACCCTTTCGTAAAGTTCATCGTCGTTCGAACCCAAAGTAAATGAACCGCGTTCGACATATGCCATACCATAAGGAATGGGTTCAAACCAACGTTCGCGAGTTCCTTTTCCTAAAGTTAGATATTTATTGGTCGTGTCTTTTTGGCACGAAGTAAAAAGCACGACTGCCACCATAAATAAATATGTAAATGCTTTTTTCATTTAACGAACTACAATCGTTTATACATTATAAACGGAGCTTAATGTTCTAAATTGTTTCAAAAAAAAACCTTATGTTTCCATAAGGCTAAATATCTTATACCTACCTAGTTAATATTCCCAAAGGTCTTGTTCGAAGTTGAATATTTTATCCTCAATTTTCTTCGATTGTAACATCGCCTGTTTTCCTTGCATATAATCGCTAACGTTACGATTATTGTACATATTCGATTCCTTAACAACATAACTGCTAAATAATCTTTTAATAAAAACATCATCAAATGAATGTTGACGCGCATCGTTATAAGGATTTAAAACCAGATTAGTTGCCAACAACGGACGTGCTTCAGGGTAGTAAATCCAGAATACTTTTTGACGCTGAACCAAACCTGAATTATCACCTTCGCGCATATACTCACGAATTGGGCAAATACCAATAATGCGCACGTTTAAAGTAGAAGTTTGCTTATCGAAATACCATTCCTCTTTAATCATTAGCTGTTTAATCTCATTTGGTCTGATATCGCCTGCAACGGTAACCTGTTCCTTTTCGCCAGTGTCGAAATTAATTTTCTCCTGAGTTGTAGCCTGGGCTCCAAATATTTCTTTTACCTGGGCAAAACTCATCGGAATTTTAAAGTCATCATCAGTTCGTGCATCGTAAGGGGTTAATTGCCCATTTTCGATACCTTGCAACAGCAAATTAATAAGGTTAATCCGACTGTCCATTTCCTGAGTTGGGTAATACAAAGGAATATTCATTTTCTCTCGCAAATCGATAATTCGCCATAATTTTTTCGACCAAAAAATATCGGCCTCCCGAACTCCCGGTAGTGGCATTGGTTTTTTATTATAGATATCGATTTGCTTATAAGCACCATTTACAATTTGTGCATCGGCACTTTTCTGCCCAACACTAATAACAAACAATGCTATTCCGAGATAGATAACTAGCTTTCTCATAATTTCTTCTATTTAACTTTAAATGATATTGGAGCAAGATCTCTGACCGAACCATCGTCACCTTTTGCTTTTATATCACCTATATAAACTATACTATTTGTATTAACTCTTTGTAATGCTTGTTTTTGTTCAGGGGTAAACCTATTCGATTTTGCTGGATATCGATTTGTATATCCTCCAGCACCTGTTGTTTCAACCGTAAATTCAGTAACCGTATATTTAAATTCAAAATCGAAATCTTCCAAAATAGCCATTACACCATCCTGAATACCTAAAATTTCTTTTCGAATATTTCCGCCACTCTGCTGATTAATTTGAGCTACCGGATCGGGCACTTGTTTAACACGCCAATCGGTTGTTCCAATCAAGCGTCGCGAATCTCCAATTGTTGCGTAAACACTTACTTTTGTCCTTTTACCCAATTCGTCTAATGCGCTTGGCTCAATACTATAATTATCCCCAACTTTACTTACTTTACCATTGGTCATTGTAACCTGAAGGTTTTCATTCGGGATTGCTCCGCCTCCAACTTCAAACGGATTTTTTAATCCTTTATAAAAAACATTCATTTTTGAAGCCGACATGGTTACCGTTGGTTTTGAAACCTGATATTCTTGTTCGAAAGGATAACTTTTAATAATTCCCCCAGGGGTTTTATACTTTATTAAACCACTCCATTTAAATACTCCCGATTTTTCGGTACTTCCTTTGTAAGTAGCCTTGCCGTCTTTAACTTCAACAGCACGGTTATTAATAAATATCTCTGGTTGTTGAGTTGTATCCTCTGCAGCAAGAAAAACTTCAGCAATATACTCATCACCCTGTAAAACAACATTCGAATTTGCAATCACCCTAGCTCCTAAACGATTAAATTTAAAAGAACCTGCATCAATCTCTGAGTATAAATATTTTGCAACATTTGCTTCAGAGTTTTTTACATCAATCTGAATTTTTGATAATAAGGTTAGTACTGCAACCAATGGTTTGTCTTCAAAATGTTCTGACTCCCAAGTTTTAGATGCACCCTCATCTTTCGATCTTTTCTTTGGATCTGATGTATCAAGTTCACTTAAAATAGTTTCCATTAAGTCCGTATCTTCTTCATTAATTTGAGACACAAGAAAGTCGCGATATGCAATAATGGTTTCTTTTAGTTTATCGGCATTCTTTTGTGTTATCATTAGTTCTGATGGCCCATTCAAATCATCGCTCTTTCCTATTTGAATGGTTTCCCCGCTAACGGTAACATGGTAAAACCCCTCATCTGTAATTGGATTCTCTTCGTTCACTGGACTACTTCCTGAATAATTGACCAACTCATCCTTCAAGCTTGAAACATAAGCAATCATTTCAGCCGACTGCAGTTGAACATCATCAGCCTTTTGTTTCCACTCCGCTACTTTTGTAGGATTTTCGGCATACGCTTGTTCGAATGAAGAGTAAATCTGTGAGTTTTGCATGTCAACAGCTCTAAGTGTTTGCAGAAGACTGGAATCAACTACCCTAAAAGCCTCAAGCACCTCTGCTGAAACATTTAATGCTAACATTGCCGTAAGGACAATGTACATCATGTTTATCATTTTTTGCCTCGGGGTTTCCGGACAGTTCTTTGCACCCATATGCTTTCTACTTCAGAATTTTACTTTTTGTAACTCATCGCACCCAACATATTACCATAAATGGTATTTAGAGCTTCTAAATTCTTGTTGAGCAATTCAGCATTGTCTTTATACTTTTTTAATTCATCAACCGATGATGTAAGTATATTACTCATGGCCGATAAATCCTGATTAAACTTCTGACTAGCTTTAAATTGATCTTGCGTATCCTGAACCTGGTTCTCAAAATTCACATTCAGGGAATCAAGATTTTTATTTAGTTTATCCAGGTTTCCAGCATATTGTTTCGAGCTACTTCCTATATTTTCCAATTCACCTGAAATTACAGCTGCAGACTTATCGTAAGTTTCCGAAAATCTTTTCCCTGTTTCAGACAATTGATTGGCTGTCGAAGAATATGAATTTACCAATGAGTCTACCGATTTATTGATTGAGTCGTTTGCACGGTTATTTATTGTTGCAAATGAGCTCATTGAATCGGAAGCTGATCCCAAATTCTTAACATACATATCGGTTGCCAAAGTTGCTGACGAAATATCACTGATTCCTTTAGCTGTGTTACTTAGTTCATTTAAACCTTGTCCCACTTTATCTAATAAATCAGGAGTTAAATCAGAACTTGCAAAGAGTGTTTCTAAACCTCCTTTTTTGGGATGAAGATCTTCGAACTCAGACAACTCATAATCTTCTCTTAATTCTGGATGAACTTTCCCCCATTCCGGCATTTCAACCGGTGGTTCAAACGCAGATAAGAAGAAAATAAATGCTTCTGTCATTAATCCTACTGTCAATAACTCGCTCGAGTACTGCCAATGCTCCAGTTTAAATAAAGCACCTACCATAACCACGGCAGCTCCCCAACCATAAACATAGCCCATGAATACTTTCCAGCGTTTTGATTTAAATAATTCTCCGATATTCATATTTGAAAGGATATAGTGTTTATATAAGTTCTAAAATTCTTCACCAAATGTTGAACGAACACATCGGAATCCAACATACGATTTTGTTGAGTCCTGATATTCATAATTACGAGTAGATACTTGAATATATTGTGAAATATCTTTCCAAGATCCACCTCTGATAACCTTACGTTTCATTACAGGAGGATCATCTTTGCGCGCATTGTAAGTAAATGTTGGGTTTAAATCGCTAAAATAATTATATCCGGCTTCATCGAATGCAGTGCTCGTCCACTCAGCAACATTACCCGACATATCGTATAAACCATATTCATTGGGGTCGTAACTTCCAACCTTAATGGTTGCTATTGAACCATCTTCGACATAATTACCTCGAAGTGGCTTAAAGTTAGCTAGAAAAACACCCTTTTCATCTCGTGGATAATAACCACCCCAAGGATACATTGAAAATTCTTTGCCTCCTCTGGAAGCATATTCCCACTCAACTTCTGTTGGTAAGCGGTAAGCCATTAATGTTGCTTCACCTTTTTCGTTCAAAAAATCAGATTGAATTTTGGTTCGCCAGTTACAAAATGCATTTACCTGTTTCCAAGTAACACCAACAACCGGGTACTCATCAAAACCAGGGTGAGAAAAATATCTCGTTGCAAGTGGTTCGTTATAAGAATAAGTAAAATCTCGTATCCAACACAATGTATCAGGATATACATGAACCCGATCCTGCATCATAAAAGACGAGCGGTTTTCGATGGGTACTAAATCACCATCTATGTTATAAACGTTTCCTTCGTAACGTTGTGTTTCATAATTAAAACTGTTGCTACGTTTTGCTGCTTGCTCTAAATCAATCCACCAATATTCGTAAACTAACTTCCGCGAATCGAAACTCTTTTTTCCAAAAAACCTTTCATTCTCCGGAATATACATATCTTCCATTGCCATTTGCATATCCGGATCATCCCAATCAATCTTCTCTCTCCAGTTAATCTGTGGCGGATCAATTGGGTTTCCGTCTCGGTCTTCAGTAATTAAAAATTCAGGATATTGATCACCCAACATTCTACGAGCCATTGTCTCTTTTACATATTGGACAAACTGACGATATTCGTTATTTGTAATTTCGGTATCATCAATCCAAAAAGGTTCTTGCGAAACCGTTTTTGTTGGAACACCAGACCTACTAGCGTCTTGATCGCTTGGCCCAATATTAAAACTTCCCCTACGAACATATACCATTCCATAAGGTTGGGTTTCTTTAAATCGCTGCCTTTTTTGTACTCCAACTAACTCTCCATTACCCCCTGAGCCACCGCCCAGACATCCTGTAAAAGTTAGTGCAATAGTGGATACAACTGCAATTAAAAGTAGTCTTTTCATAGTATGTTTTTTTTCTTCAGTGCTCTAGTTCGGAGCCAAAAGTACCTATAATCAATAAATAAATAAAATATATGTTATTATTCCAAAAACTCTTTAAAAATCTTATTCAACTACAAAAACCTAACACTTTTGTATTTCTGACTCCGATTTCGTTCTAAATCAATCGAATAACTTATAAATATTTCGTGCGAGCCGTAAGCATTTCTTCCCATTGCCGAAGTGGTTAAATCGAAAGAATAGCCTACTCGCATTCCATTAAACATTTCCATTCCCATTAACAACGCAACTGCATCTTGCACACGGTACGAAATACCGCCCCAAAACTTCTCGTTGTACACCACATTTACATTCAAATCCATCTGCCAAGCAGCAATGTCAGTTTTAAACAAAAATGATGGCCGCACTTCAAATAACGGATCAGACAACTTAATATTGTAGCCACCAGTTAAATAGTAATGCCGCGTTAAAAAATCAACTGCCAACTCATCGTATTTTATTGCCGCCTGGTTTAAGTGTGTAACCGATAAACCAGCATAATATTTATTCGTACTTAAATACAATCCTAAACCAAGATCAAATGCCATTTGGCTAGACTCGGTCTGTGGGATTGAAACGTCTCCTGCTCCTCCTCCAGTCGAACCTCCACCACTTCCGTTATAAACATCATCAGACGACAACCAACCCTCGGGTTTAATGCTAAAATTATAAATTCCGGGCGATATTCCAATTCCTAAATCTCCTAATGCTGTAGTTAGTTTATACGAATAATTTAGGTTAACCCACATATTATCGTAAAACCCCAACTGATCGCTAATAATATTTATTCCAACACCTCCAGCTGATCCAAATGCATTAATTGCTGCGTCTACACTAAAAACTAAGGTTTTAGGTTCTCCTCCACCAAATCCTGCCCATTGGTAACGGTTTAACAATAATCCGTTAATTGCAGCCTCTGCTCCGGCATAGCCCGGATTAACCCCAAGTTTGTAAAACATATTGTTTGTAAATTGAGGGTCCTGCTGAGCATAAGCCGTGAATTTAACCATTATCACTAAAAACAAAAAAGAAATAGTTTTCTTCATCCTTCTCTTTTCATTGGGCAATTTAGCCTTTTCTCTTCCTGTTAAAGAAATAAAAAAATGTACTTTGTAACAATCTTCTGTTAACAAGGTATGCAAAGAACGTTGTTAAGTTGGTATTATTTTAATATTCC
>JAUVDE010000198.1 GCA_030595485.1 Draconibacterium sp. | reverse complement strand
TTGAGTATCTTATTAGTTCTTCAAAACGTGAAAAAGCATCAAAGGGTTTTAAAGTAGGTGTTGTTGGTTTTTTCATCATGTTATTTTTAATTATCATGATTATCACCTTTATGTCGATTTTCTTTAATCTTGAATTCTAACCTGATTAATTCACAAACTTTTTTTAAAAGCAATTAACATATTGATTATCAACCCAAAAGATTATAATGGTGAGGAAATGAATTTTAAAAAAAAGTTTTCAAGTGCATTTATTTTAATGCATCTGTTTCGTTGCAAAACCCTTGAAATATAAAGATATGTCTGCGGATTCCGACGCCTTACAGCTACATCAAACTAAACGCATGAATTATTCAGGCTAAGTAACTAATAAACAGAAAAAACACTTTAGAAAGGATATAAGAAATTGTGTCCTTTCTTTTTTTAAATTCCTCAGTTATAATTATTTGGTTTAATATTAAAAATAATCTTCTAAAAGTTCCCCGAAGAGAAATTTATACTATCTTTGCGCCACATTTTTCAAAATAAAATTAGAAAATATGCCAGTAAAAATGAGACTAGCGCGGCATGGCCGCAAACGCTACGCATACTACCACATTGTAGTAGCAGATAGCAGGGCGCCACGAGATGGCAGGTACATTGAAAGAATTGGTTCATACAATCCTAACAGTGATCCTGCTACTATCGATCTCGATTTTGATAAAGCTTATGACTGGCTTTTGAAGGGCGCACAACCGACTGACACCGTAAGAGCAATTTTGTCTTACAAAGGTGTAATGTACAAAAAACACCTTGCAGGAGGTGTTAAAAAAGGAGCTTTCGACGAAGCTGAAGCTGAAAAACGCTTAGACAATTGGGTTGCAGAAAAAGAAGCTAAAGTTCAGGCAAAAATCGACAGATTAGCCGGAGATGCAGCTGCTGAAACGCAAAAACAATTTGATGCTGAGACGAAAATTAATGAAGACAGACTTGCTGCATTCGCTGCAAAAAATGCTGAGTTAGCTGCTGAAGCTGAAGCTGCTGTTGCTGCGAAAAAAGCAGAGGCAGATGCTGTAGCTGCTGAAAAAGCTGCTGAAGCTGAAGCTGCTGAATCTGCAAAAAGAGCAGAGGAAACTGCTGCTACCGCTGAAGTTGCCGAGAAGGCTACTACAGAAGCACCAGCACCAGAAGCACCTGTTGCTGAGAAAGAAGCTCCGAAAGAAGAAGGTGCGGAATCTTAAGAAAGACAACACATCTAACATAGAAAACCATCTGTCAAAAGGCAGGTGGTTTTTTTATGCAAGCAAGTATTTGAATTATATATCTTTGTTGTTATGGAAACAATACCAAAAAGCGATTGCGAAAGAATTGGTTTTTTTAGAAAAACGCATGGTGTGCATGGAAATGTAATGCTGGAGTTCGAACCGAAGTTTGAATATTCGGTGGAAGAAACCGAGCGTTTTTTTGTGGAGCTGGAAGGTTTGCTGGTTCCCTTTTTTATTGCAAAAAACGGTTTTCGTTTTACTACTGCAAATTCGGCCATTGTAACCTTAGACTGGGTGGCAAATGAAAAATATGCTAAACGTTTAATTGGTCAGTCTGTTTATTTGTACAACACCGAAATTATTGATGAACCGGAAGAAACAGCAGAAATATTTGTTGATTATCTTTTAATTGATGAGAAACTGGGTGAGATAGGCATGATTAGTCAAGTTGACGATTATGCAGGAAACATTGTTTTAACGGTTAATTACCGTGGTAATGAGCTGTTGGTTCCTTATAACAACGACATTGCAGTTTCAATGAACGAAACACTAAAAACGCTTACATTAAATCTTCCCGAAGGTTTGCTCGATGATGAATAGTTAGGGGAGTAAAGTGTAATGCCCGTGAATACACAACCACTTGCCATTTTCTTTAACAAAAATACGCGTTGATTTTCCTTTTGAAGCAAACGCCTTTCCGTTGGTATAATTTAGACTTCATGGAGTTGCTTTTCTGCTAAATATCGTTAAAAAAATTACTTCGGTGCAACTTTCATAATCTTTGCCCGTCATTAACATTGTAGATTCGAAAACTGAAAATTTATATAAATATGAAAACCAAAGTTCTATTTTTAAGCCTATTGATGTTAGGCATTTTTACAGTTAGTTTAGTTAATGCGGAAGAGGAAAATCGTGATGTGGCGGCTTTCTCCGAAATCGGTTTAAATATTTCGGCAAAACTTTATTTAACACAGGGTGACAATCAAAGTATTCGTATTGTTGGAAAAGAGTCGACTATTGAAGATATAATTACCGAAGTTAAAGGTAGGCGACTAGTTATTCGTTTTCCGAACAAAAACATGTTTAAACGGAATTATAACCCAGGGAAGATTGAAATTTACATCACAGTTCCTGATATTGGAGCATTAGGTGTTTCGGGTTCAGGCGATATTGATGTTAAAGATTTACAAGCGCGTATTTTGGAGCTTGCGGTTAGCGGAAGCGGAAATATTGAGATCGATAATTTGGATTCGAAAAAAGTAAAAGCTGCCATTTCGGGTTCAGGCAATATACATATTGGTAAAGGAGGAGTTGCTGATGAGCTTGCAGTATCAATATCTGGCTCAGGTAATTTTAACGGAAAAGGTTTCGAGGCCGGTGAGGTTACAGTTCGTACTTCGGGTTCTGGAAACGCCTCGGTAAAATCAAACGGTTCGGTAACTGCACGTGTAGCGGGTTCGGGTAATATTTATTACGGCGGAAATCCAAGCATCGATGCTTCAGTTGCTGGTTCAGGCAAAATAAAAAAGATGTAATACGAAAATATTCAATCGTTTAGAGCCATTACAAGTAATTGTAGTGGCTTTTTTATTTTCGAATAATATCGATTTGTCCGCTTGGCCCCAATTTAATTATGCTCGAGGGTTGTGCCGCAGTTCTATCATCCTGGCGAAATTCAACAACATAATCAACCTGACTTTTTATATCTTCTGAAATATCATCGAAAAAAGCTGGCGATTTTTCACCACTTATATTTGCCGATGTAGAAACCAGAGGTTTGCGAAAACGTTGCAAAAGGTGGCTGGTGAATTTCTCTTTTGTAAAACGAATTCCAATACTACCGTTCTCGGCAATTAAGTTTTGGGCCAGATTTTTTGCTCCTGGATAAATAACCGTTAAAGGCGTGGTTGAAATTTCTACCAAATCCCAGGCTACTTCAGGCACATCTTCAACATAACGTTCAAGCAATGCTGCATTCTCCATCAAAACCAACATGCTTTTTGAGTCTTCGCGTTGTTTAATGTCATAAATGCGTTGTACTGCTTCAGGGTTTGTAGCATCGCAACCAATTCCCCAAATGGTATCGGTGGGGTACAATATTACGCCGCCACCTTTTAAAATCTCTACTGCCTTTTTTAAATCGTCGTGCATTTTTTTATCTTGAAATTTCAGTGTACAAAGAAATCAGTTTTTTAACATATTTTTCAGGATGAAATTCATTGGCTCTTGCTTTTCCTTTCTGAATTAATTCATCCCTGAAATCCGTGTCGGTTAATATCTTTTGAACGTAAGTGCCAAGTTCTTCAACGTTTTCTGGTGAGCATAAAACGGCAGCATCTCCAGCGGTTTCGGGCAAGCATGATACATTTGATGTAATTACCGGGCAAGCACAAGCCATCGACTCAATTACAGGTAAACCAAATCCTTCAAACACTGAAATGTAAATGGATAAACTGGCCAGCTGATAAATGGCTGCCAAATCTTTTTCGGGTATGTTTTTCAGAAAAATAACTTGTTCTTTAATGTCTTTTTCAGCAATGTATTTATGAATATCGTTGCAATACGATGTTGGGTTTCCAACAAAAACTATCGGTGTTTTTAAATCCTGAGCAAGTACAGCTTTGATAATTGAAAGCTGGTTTTTTCGCTCTTCAATGGTTCCAACCGACAAAATAAATTCATCGGGTAGATTATATTTTTCTTTGGCTCGTTTGGTATCGGCCTGTTTAAAAAATAAGGGAGAAATTGCCTGATGAATTACCTCGATTTTTTCGGGTTCGGCACCAATAAAGTCGATTATATCTTGTTTGGTTTGTTGGCTAATTGCCAAAATCGTTGTGGCAGCCGAACAGGCGTATTTTACTTTGTTAAAATAGATTGTACGGTCGAAAGGTTTATAAAACTGCGGGTAACGGATAAAAATTAAATCGTGGATGGTAACCACCGACGGAACATTTGTTTTGTGAATTCCTTTAGGCAATTCATTGCTTAAACCATGAAAAACATCTAATTCGGCCTTTTTGAGTTCGCCGCTTAATTGAAACGAGCGCCAATACGATTTTTTGAGTTTTGAGTCGGATTTTGGAGGAGCTACAATTTTGAAATCGTCCTGATTCTCGAGCATCGCAACTTTTACTTCGGGAGAAAATAAAAAGTATTCGTTATCAGCATAATATCTGCCAAGTGCATTAAGTGCATTTCGGCTGTAGTTGCCCAAACCCGAAGTATTTAAAAAAGCTCGTTTTGCGTCGAATCCAATCTTCATATTCTGTATTTATTGGCAACTAAAATACGAAAAAAGGCCGGGTAAAATGCCCGGCCTTCATATTTTGTTTTTACACAGGTTTTAAACTTCGAAATCCTTAATTCCGTTAAAATCAAGTGTTGTAAAATAGTCTTCAAGTGTTTCAGCACGGCGTATTTCAGCAACATTACCATCCTTGCGAAGCAGTAGTTCTGCCGACCTTAATTTTCCGTTGTAGTTAAAGCCCATTGAATGTCCGTGTGCTCCTGCATCGTGAATAACCACAATGTCATCGGGTTCCAATTCCGGCAACATTCTGTCAATGGCAAATTTATCGTTGTTTTCGCAAAGCGAACCGGTAACATCATATTTTACAGTAGCTTCTGCATTTTCTTTTCCGGAAACTGTAATATGATGGTAAGCTCCGTAAAGCGCAGGGCGCATAAGGTTTACCATGCAAGAATCTAGTCCGGCAAAGGTTTTATAAGTGTCTTTTATGTGGCGAACTTTTGTTACCAAATAACCGTAAGGTCCTGTAATTGCGCGACCCAATTCAAAGAAAATCTTTAATGGAGCCAAGTCGTTGGCCACAATCATCTCTTCGTATAGTTTCTTAATTCCGGCACTAACAAATTCCAAATCAACCGGGTTTTCTTCAGGCTTATATGGAATTCCAACACCACCACCTAAGTTGGCAAATTCAATTTTTATTCCGGTTTTTTCGTAAACTTCGATTATTAGTTTGAAAAGCAACTCGGCAGTTTCAACAAAATAACTTGGGTCTAATTCGTTTGAAGCTACCATGGTATGAATCCCAAAATGCTTTACACCTTTTTCTTTTAAAATACGATAACCTTCCACCATTTGCTCGTGAGTAAAACCGTATTTGGCTTCTTCAGGATGACCAATAATTAGGTTTCCTTGTTTTAAGTCGCCCGGATTGTAACGCATACAAATCGTTTCGGGTAAGCCAACATTTTTATCCACAAAATCGATGTGCGAAATATCGTCGAGATTGATGATGGCACCCATATCTTTGGCTAGCTGAAATTCGTAAGCCGGTGTGTCGTTTGAGGTTAATATAATTTCATCACCACTCATTCCAACACGTTTTGCCAACTCTAATTCGGCAATCGAACTACAATCAATACCAAAACCTTCTTCACGTAAAATTTTCATGAGGTAAGGATTGGGAGCCGATTTTATGGCATAGAATTCTTTAAAACCATCGTTCCATGCAAATGCATTTTTAAAATAACGTGCATTTTCGCGGATTGCTTTTTCATCGTAAATATGAAATGGAGTGGGGTGATTTTCAATTATATTTTCCAGTTGTTCTTTGCTGAATGGTAATTTTTTTTCTGCCATGTCGTATCGTTTTGTAAAAGGACTACAAATTTATCATTTCTACTGAACATTGTAGAATCGATCTAAATAAAGCGAAGTGGAATTAACTGGAAGTTTACAAAAACCTTGTTCTGCGGGTTTGTCGAAACAAAGTTCAGCAGAGCTAATTCCAATTCGCAATTTAAAATCGCAAAACGGAAATCGCAAAACCCATAAAAATGAGAATATTATCTCAAGAACGTATTTAGCGCATATTCCTCCCCTTTGGGGAGGTTAGGAGGGGCTTCCAATAAAATGCATAGCAGCCTTTATTCCATCGGCAGCACTCGAAATTATACCACCGGCATATCCGCTTCCTTCGCCAATCATGTATAAATTATCATAGCCTTCTACTAAGCCATTTTTTTCGCGAATAACTTGAATAGGCGCCGATGTTTTACTCTCAAGCCCCAGTAAATTTCCGGTTTCGAAACCTCGTATTTTTCGGTTAAAATCGAGTAGCCCGGCTTGCATTGCCTGAGTAATAGGTTTGGGTAGCATTTGCCACAAAGGAGCCGGAGTTAATCCCAAAGGATAACTGCTTATGAGCGATGTGTTTTTCGATTTTTGAGTGATGAAATCAGA
>JAUVDE010000207.1 GCA_030595485.1 Draconibacterium sp. | reverse complement strand
TCTGATTTTCATCAAAATATAAGTATTCTGGTTGAACCACTTCGTTCTCATCCAAATAAATAGTTGTTTGGTCATCTAGCCGATAACTCTGCAACTGAAGCCCTAAACCCGTTACAAGCCCTAAAGTGTTTCTGTTTTTCTGCAAATTGAAGCTTTGCTGAATTACATTAAAGTAAGCCGAGTTTGAGCGAAAGATGTCATTCTCAAGAAATTCATCATCGTAGCTCGAATAATCTTCATTCAAAAACATATTGAATCCAAAATCAATTCCAGCAAAATGACCTGAGAATTTGGTTTTCCATGGCGTTAATCCATTTCGAGTAATATCACTTACATCAATTTTTCGCAACAGCTTTTCAGGATTAGTACGCACTGGCACAATCGTATCGCTTTCTTGCGACAATGAAGCATAAGAAATACCTACGATTAATAAAACCGTCACTAAAAAACGAACAGAAAATAGCATTGCCTTCAATGGCTGTTCAGTATTCATAATCATACCAATGAGTTGAATATTGCATAAACAAAAGTAATAGAAACCATTCAATCTGTTGTTGAAATCCATGTCAAAAAAATGTAAAACCATTCAAAATTTCAAGTTGAGCAGAAATCTGGCATTTCATCTTAAGATTACATACAGGAAGAATTAGTCCTAAATGCCTGAATTTCATTTAAAAAGAATACCT
Organism: Draconibacterium sp.; assembly: GCA_030595485.1. Taxonomy (GTDB): domain Bacteria; phylum Bacteroidota; class Bacteroidia; order Bacteroidales; family Prolixibacteraceae; genus Draconibacterium. The sequence continues at coordinate 5,613 of JAUVDE010000207.1, read as the reverse complement.
TTGCGGCCAAATTTTAGAAGATTAGAATGACATTATTTAAAGAAATGGGGCTTAGTACCGAAATTCAATCGGCGATTGAAGAACTTGGTTTTGAGCAACCCACTCCAGTACAAGAAAAAACAATTCCTTTTTTACTGGAAAGCACGCAAGACGTGGTATCGTTGGCTCAAACCGGAACCGGGAAAACAGCTGCATTTGGTTTGCCTATCATCCAGCAGGTTGATACGACAAAAAAATCTATTCAAGCATTAATTTTAAGTCCAACACGCGAGTTGGCGATGCAAATTGCAAACGATTTAAAAAAGTACTCGAAATACGTAAAGAACCTTAAAAGCGCCGTTGTATATGGTGGTTCTGATATTCGGGCGCAAATTAAAGAATTGGATCGTGGACCACAAATTGTTGTGGGAACACCTGGGCGTACGCTCGATTTAATTAAACGCAGAAAATTGAGGGTAAACGAAATTCGTTGGGTAGTACTCGACGAAGCTGACGAAATGCTTTCGATGGGTTTTAAAGACGATTTGGATGCTATTCTGGAAAACTCTCCGGAAGAAAAGCAAACACTTCTATTTTCGGCAACTATGCCAAAAGAGATTGTGGCCATATCGAAAAAATACATGAATGATATTCATGAAATATCAGTTGGAAAACGCAACATGGGCGCCGATACGGTTGAGCACAACTACTACTTAGTTCAGGCACGCGACCGTTATGCGGCATTAAAACGTATTGCCGATGTTACTCCAAATATTTACGGAATTATATTCTGCCGTACCCGTGCAGAAACAAAAGACATTGCGGACAAGTTAATGCAAGACGGTTACAATGCCGATGCTTTACATGGCGACCTTTCGCAGGCACAACGCGACCATGTAATGGGGCGTTTCCGTGGAAAACATTTACAAATGCTTGTAGCAACTGATGTTGCTGCACGTGGTTTAGATGTAAACGACTTAACACATGTAATTAACTATAATCTACCCGACGACCCGGAAATTTATGTACACCGTAGTGGACGTACCGGACGTGCTGGAAAAAAAGGTATTTCGGTTACCTTAATTCACATGCGCGAAAAAGGTAAACTAAAACAAGTTGAACGCACCCTGAACAAGCCTTTTCTTAAAAAGGATGTACCATCGGGAAAAGAAATTTGCGAGAAACAGTTCTTTAGTTTAATCGACCGTGTTGAAAAAGTTGAGGTTAACGACGAACAGATTGGTGAATTTATGCCAGTTATCTTAAAGAAACTGGCTTGGTTAGAACGCGAAGAGTTAATCAAACATTTTGTTTCGGTTGAGTTTAACCGCTTTTTAAAATACTACCAAAACGCTCCCGACATTAACGTTGATGAGTCACGCGAAAGAGAATCAGGACGCGGAGACAGAGACCGTGGCAGAGGACGTGACCGCGACCGTGGCAGAGGACGTGACCGCGACCGTGGACGTGATGGAAGAGATAGAGACCGTGGCAGAGGACGTGACCGCGACCGTGGACGTGACGATAGAGTTAGAGGCGACCGTGGTGAAGGACGTCAAGGTGGTTACGAATTCTCAAGATTTTTCTTCAACATGGGGAAAAAGGATGGAATTAGTAAACGTACCATTATTGATTTAGTTAATCAGAACATGCCTGGCAAAAGTGTTGAAATCGGAAATATCGAGGTATTAAAAGGATTCTCGTTTTTCGAAATTGACAAAAAATGCGAAAAAGATATTATCCGCAACTTTAAAGATGCAACCCACAAAGGACAACGCATTGGAGTAGAAATTGCTGGTAAGAAAAAATAGAGTAGAAATACTTAAATATGAGCCGCTGATTATTATAATCAGCGGCTTTTTTATTTCTTTTTCTTTTTACTCGATTTAGCTTTAGGATTAAAATCCAAACAACGTTGCACCCATTTATCAAGGTCTTCATCCATGTCAATTCCCTCGGAACCAACATACAAATAGCCAGGCATTGGGCGTTTGGTAAAATCCATTATTCTACACCCCTCTTCTTTCAGAAATTCCTCCTGTAACTCCGGCTCAACCCGAACCATTAAATCATCCTTTATAATTTCAACACACATTTTTTCATCCACCATATAAGTCAATCCGCCAAACATCCTTTTTTCGCTAAAAGCTGAGTTCAAGTTTTTAAGTGAATTCCGAACACGATTGGCTAAGTATTCACTATATGCCATTTTTTATTTTTTAGTTGATATAATTAATAAGTCTCGGATGTAAGATTTTGTTCGATGCCACAATTTTGAAATTGTAATTTTCCTCCAAAATTCTTCATCAAATTCTTTCCGGCTTCTTGCAGAGCAAACTGTAGAACCTGTTTCATAACAATAATACACTTTGAGTTACGCGAATTTGTATATTTGATTTTCAACTAAATTAAGCCAAAATGACCAGAATCATTTTAATCTTCTGCCTTTTTATTTTCCTTTCTGCATTGTCCTGTCAAACTCAGAAAATAGAATTTACGAAAGAACCTACTGTTATTCAAAATCCGAATAGCTCAACTCCCCTAACATGTTTCGTCGATTTCAAAACAAATATTGAATTCAAAGAAGTAACTTTTACAATTACAGAATCTGAACGTGAATTTCAATTAAATTATACGGTCTCAGAAAAAACAAAACTCGGCTTTCCAATTCTACTTATGCGCCCCGGAACTAACCATTATATTCATCTTGAAATAGTTGCAGAAAATGGAGAAAAGTATCTCGTTGAAAAAGAATTGGTTTTTCAAACGCCTGAACTACCTACGGACAAACTGGAATTTCCAAAAATAACGATTACTAAATCCGAAAAAAATAACGAAACTGAAGAACTCATTCTTTTTAATCCAAGACGACGAATTCCACTTACAAGTTCGAATGCAAACGAATTGAACAAAACCTTTGGAATGTTAGCCATTGTAAATCAAAAAGGCGATGTGTTGTGGTATTACCGAAGCAATTCGCGGATTAGCGATTTTGAATTACTACCCAATGGCAACCTTTCGTACATGACTCAGGATAGCAAAATTGTGGAAATTGACTTCGCCGGAAATATTATTAATCAATGGTACGCAGCAAACCGTCCAGAAGGTAAAGCGGACAATGCAATTGCGGTTGATGCACTTACTTTTCATCACGACGTTTCGCTTTTACCCAATGGAAACCGCTTGGTATTAAGTACTGAAATTCGGGAAATAGATAATTACTACACCAGCGAACGTGATAAAAACGCACCGCGAAAACGCCAAAAAGTTATGGGCGACGTAATTATCGAATTTACACCTAAAGGCGAAGTGGTACATCGGTGGAAATGTTTTGACCATATGCCGGCTGAACGAATTGGTTACGAAACGTTTAGCAAATATTGGATTCGCCGTGGTTTCCCTGAAGTAATTGACTGGAGTCATGCCAATGCCATAGTTCCGCTTCCAAATGAAGACGCCTACCTGGTAAATTTCCGTTACCAAAGCGCCATGATTAAAGTAGATAAAACCAAAAGTGAAATTGAGTGGATTTTTGCAGAACCAAGTGGCTGGGGAGAAAAATTGCAGGATAAGCTTTTGCAAATTCCGCTAGAAGGTTGGAACTGGCATCAACATGCACCCTACTTTACATCAAACGGAAATTTACTGTTTTTCAATAATAACAACTACAATGCGCGACCATTTGAAACCACCGCAAATTTGAGAGATTGCCCAAGTTACGCCGTGGAATATAAAATAAATGAACAGAAAAAAACAGTTGAAAGAATTTGGGACTCGAAAGTTGAAGGCGAGAATTCGATAATTAGCATTGCAATGGGAAGAGTTACCGAACTCCCTGAAACCGGGAATGTACTATGTTGTTTTGGTGCATTACTAGCCGAAGAACACCTTGATGAGATGACCTGGTTTAACCGTGCAAGATTTCCGCAGTGGACAATGATTCGCGAATTTACACGCACGTCGCCCGCTAATATAGTTTGGGAAATGAGATTAACACCTCGAAACAGTGAAAGTAATGTTGGCTGGACTTTGTATGGTGCTGAAGTAATTGAACTTAATATTTTGAGAAACAATTAGTATGACAAAAATTGACCAATTCCGTCAACTTCAGAAAGAAGGAAAAGTAAACGACAAAGTACTATTTCGCCCAATATTAATGCAGTTTGCATGCGAATATATTGGTCGTAACTATGCTGAATTTGCCTCAGATTATAATATATTAGTGGAGGCCAACCTGCGCTGCATGGATGATTTCAATTTAGATATGTTGGGATTAATCTCTGATCCTTATCGTGAAACCAGTGCTTTCGGAGCAAAAATTAAATATATTCCCAATGGAGTTCCGCGCTGTTTAGATTTGATTGTAAACTCGATTGACGATGTGAAAAATCTAAAAAATCCGGACGTTTACAAAGCCGATCGCACTTCAGATAGAATTAAGGCCGGCAAAATTCTTTCGAGAAAGACACAAGGAAATATTCCAATTATTGGATGGATTGAAGGACCTCTTGCCGAAGCCTGCGATTTAACCGGCATTGAAAATATGTTGATGCAACTAATGATTTACCCTGATTTTGTAAATCGATTAATGGATAAATGCATGCAAACTGCCAAAGACTTTGCCAAAGCCCAAATTGACGCCGGCTGCGAAATAATTGGAATGGGCGATGCGGTTTGTTCGCAAATTGACACGGAAACTTACAATACCTACATTCGCGATCGTCACCATGAAATTATCAATTATATTCATGATTTAGGAGGAAGCGTTAAATTGCATATTTGTGGCAACACCAATCATTTGCTGCCATCTTACACCGGGTTTAAGCTTGATATTTTAGATTTAGATTGGCAAGTGGATATCAAACATGCCCGCTCAGTTTTGGGCAACGATGTAATTTTTGCAGGAAATATTAATCCGGTACTTGTTCAGAATAAAACAAAAGATGAAGTATTTGAAGCATGTAAAGTACTCGTTGAAAAGCACAAAAATGAACGCTTTATTCTTTCGGCAGCTTGCGAAATTACACCTTTAACTTCTGCTGAAAATTTAAAAGCAATGAGTGAAGCTTCAGTTTTATAGAATACATCTCCCATTCGTAGTTAAAAACCACCCACTCAGCAACTCTTTTTTTCATTTGATTTTGCGAACAACGAATTTTGAAGCAACAATTAACTTTAAAATTCAAAGTCATGAAAACAATTATTCTAGTCATTGCAGTACTCCTTTCCTCAAGTACACTTGCTCAAAAGAACATCGATTTAACAAAATTGAACTCCTTGCCCAAGTTGGAATTGAAAGACGAGCTACAAAAATTTCAGGTTACTACCGACCATTTTAATGGCGATATCTTTTGTAATTTCTTCAATAAAATACGCATAAAGGGAGAATACACTCGCGGAGAAGAAACAAACATAGTGAAATGGAACAATGTATCAGTTACGGTGTCGATGAGCCGAGAAGCCAAATTTCCGGAAGGAACACCCGTAGCTTATATGGAAGATTTCTCGTATAAACTTACCGATGACATCGAAAATTCAACTTGATGATGGAATTTCATTCGAAATTTTTGATGCCGTAGAAATTGACACTCCAATTATTTTCACAACTGCGTTTAATGAATATGCCATTCGGGC
>JAUVDE010000318.1 GCA_030595485.1 Draconibacterium sp. | reverse complement strand
AGACAAAGCCTTGAACCAATAAGGAAGAAGACGAAACTTTATCTTTTACAAATCAAAAGCAAAAGCTGATTTTGGAATGATTGCGGTAATCAGACTTATATAAGTCACCAATATTATTAAACTAAACCATGCCATAATTGTAAACTTTACTTTTCAATATGACAAATATACTTTACATTTATTGAAATGACAAGTTTTCTTTACATTTTTTGCATTTGTTTATTAGTAGCTTTTCGTGTTTCTTAGAAGTATGTTTGAATCGCTTGGTGAACTTATCATAAAAACATCTGATTTAATTTGGGGCGCTCCTATTCTAATTCTGCTGCTTGGCGGCGGTTTTTACTTTTTGATTTACTCGCGTTTGGCTCCTTTGCGTTACATCGGCCATGCCATATTAATTCTTACAGGAAAATACGACGACCCAAATGAAGAGGGACAATTGCGACACTATCAGGCACTTTCAACTGCACTTGCCGGCACTGTGGGAATGGGAAATGTAAGCGGTGTTGCGGTTGCAATAACCATGGGTGGCCCAGGTGCTATTTTTTGGATGTGGGTTTCGGCATTACTAGGTGTAAGTACCAAATTTTTCACCTGCTCGTTGGCAGTAATGTTTCGTGGTAAGGACGATGCCGGCGAAATACAGGGCGGTCCCATGTATTATATTACTGAAGGATTGGGCAAAAGCTGGAAACCGGTTGCTGTATTTTTTGCTATTATGGCAATGATTGGAGTTTCACCACTTTTTCAGGCGAACCAATTGACACAAATGGTACGCGACGTAATTTTGGTTCCCAATAATATTCAGGCATCTTTTCAAACCAACATTATTACCGGAATTGTAATTGCTATTTTGGTAGGATTAGTAGTGATTGGCGGCATTAAACGTATTGGAAAAGTTACCGGACGACTGGTCCCAACCATGGTCGTGGTTTACACTGTAACTGTTTTGTACATTATCTTCTCCAACGCATCGCAAATAATTCCTGCATTTCAAACTATTTTGCACGACGCCTTTACCGGCGATGCTGTACTTGGTGGAGCACTTGGCGCAATAATTATTACCGGAGTACGCCGGGCAGCTTTTTCGAATGAAGCCGGACTGGGAACAGCACCAATGGCACACGGAGCTGCCAAAACCAACGAACCCATTCGCGAAGGATTGGTGGCTATGTTGGGGCCAATTATCGATACCATTATTGTTTGCACCATGACTGCCCTTGCAATTATTATTACCAATACTTGGCAAACAAGTAGCGCCGATGGAATTACTTTAACTGCTCAGGCTTTTGACTCAGCCATTCCTTTTTATGGCAAATATATTCTTGCCACTTGTGTTATTTTCTTTTCCATGTCAACCATGTTTGCATTTCCGTATTACGGTGTTAAATGCCTCGGGTTTGTGGCCGGGACCAAATATCAGAATATCTACAACTATGCTTTTGTTGTTGTTATTCTACTTGGGGCAGTTTCTAATCTGCGCGTCATTATTGGCTTTATCGACATTGCATTTGCCTTAATGGCTTTTCCTACTGTTATTGCCACAATTCTTCTCTCGCCACATGTAAAACGGGCTGCCAAAGATTATTTTGCGCGTCTGAAAATTGAAAGGATGGAACAAAGATAATGTTGATTTAATCAACGTAAATCAATTTAATCTGTGTTATCTGCGTTCCAATTCATTTTATTTATCTTCGTCAAAAATCACACTTATGAGTACCGATTCGCAACTTGAGCAATTTGAAAAAGCCTTTTACAACGATGGTTTCCAACTGGGGATGAAAGCCCTTGAAGCCGGAGATGACCCAAAAAATATGTTCTCTGCGATTCAGGAAATGTATGCTGCCATTGATGGATTAATCGATTCGCTTTCTGGTTTGGCCCAACAACAAGGACAAGCCATTGAATGTAAAGTTGGTTGTGAATGGTGTTGCCACCAACCAGTTTTTGCCTTAGATTACGAACTTGGCTATCTACAAAATTATATCGACGAGTATTTTGATGATGAAACCAAAGCTACCATAAAAACCAAGGCACAAAGAAAACAGGCAAAACTTTCAGCATTAAACGACGATGAACTTTTAAATGCTAAATCACCGTGTCCTTTACTAAACGAAGGTGCATGTATTGCCTACGAAGCGCGCCCAATGGCATGCCGTATTTATCTTTCCTCTTCGGTAAAAACCTGTTTGAAATTTTTTAATAAACCCGACGATAAAACCAGTTATCCTGCCCTACTTGATATGCCCATGCGCTTGGGACGTATGATGAACGAAGGATTTAAATCAGCCTTAAAATTTAATGCTATTCTTCCTGAAGAATTTCGGATTGAAGAAAAGTTAAGCTAATTTATTTTTTGAGAACTACTGTTTTAAACGATTTGCTCATTAATATCATCTAAGGAAAACCAAAGCCGTACTTTTTTGTTTATCAAGTAAGTAGAACATAAACTGTTTTTTTAAGATACTTGAGTTTGAATAGAATAAATACAGATATTGCGTTAAACACCTACTTACCCTCATTATTGAATGGTTTAAAATCTGACGGAGTTAATATCAATAAGTATTTAAATACATCTCATCTTAAAAAATTTAATCTTTTTGATTGTAACGGCTACATTCCAACCGTTTTGCACAACAATTTAATGGCATCAATAAGTAACGATTTGGGAGTAGAAAGTTTTGCTGTAGAATTTAGCAACATATTCAGAGCCACTGAAATGGGCAGAGTAAGTAACTATATTTTTCAAAGTCCAAATTTCCAGAGTTTTCTGGAAAATGTAATCCGATATCAGAAAGTTATTCGCTCCAATTACTGTGTCAACCTAAACATAAATGGTCCCATTTCAAGGTTTTCTGTTAAAATTAATGAAGCGAAAAGTAAAGCCAAATTAATTTTAGAAGAAATAGATATTATTCGAATTTTAGATGCATTTACTTTAGTTGGCGGCGAAGGGTTTATACCGATAGAGCTGGGAGTTACATCAAAAAGTCTGCACAAATTAGAGCTCTTACTTCCTAAAGGAGATTACAGCATACAATTAAATCAAGAAGAAAGTTGGATTCTTTTTGAGACAGCGATGCTAAGTAAAGAAATTCCAAATATGTTAGGTGAAAGCGATACGGTTGATTCCAATTATGAAACTCAAATAATGACTTTCAAAATAGAACGACTATTGGAGAGCTTTAAACCGGGGGCCATTCCTACGCTTGATGAACTGGCTCTAATATTTAATACTTCACGGCGAACATTGGAGAGAAAACTGAACAAAGAAGGCACTAATTTTTTGCATATTAAACAAAACTACTTACAAAGAAGAAGCTACCAATTATTGACCAAGCCCAAACTATCAGTAAAAGAAATATCGGAACAACTAGATTATTTACATCCTCAAAATTTTATTCGGAGTTTTAAAAAGTGGACTGGCACTACTCCACACGAATACAGAGCTAGTCTGTAATTTACTGTCGCAAAAAGATTATCGCACAAGATTCAACTTTTCCTTGCTATGATTTGTTATCATAAACAACTCTAATAAAATGAATTAGTAATCTAACAAAAAATAATTATGAGAAACTTTTCACTTTTAACGCTTTTAATTGTTGCACCATTTATAATGATGGCGCAAACCGAAAAACCAAATATTCTGGTTATTTGGGGCGACGACATTGGATGGAGCAATGCCAGCATTTACAACATGGGAATGATGGGCTACAGAACTCCCAATATTGATAAGATTGGACAAGACGGAATAGTATTCACCGATTACTATTCGCAACAAAGTTGTACTGCTGGTAGAGCTGCATTTATTACCGGACAATCACCTTACAGAACTGGGTTGACAAAAGTAGGATTACCTGGTGCTAAAGAAGGATTGAACATATTAGATCCAACAATCGCCGGATTATTAAAGAATCATGGCTACGCAACAGGTCAGTTCGGGAAAAACCATCTTGGTGATTTAGATGAACACTTACCTACTAATCATGGTTTCGATGAATTTTTAGGAAACTTGTATCATTTAAATGCAGAAGAAGAGCCAGAAAACCCGGATTACCCACAAGATCCTGAATTTAAAAAGAAGTTCGGACCAAGAGGAGTGATGCATTCCTTTGCCGATGGTAAAATTGAAGATACCGGGCCATTAACTAAAAACCGTATGGAAACCGTAGACCACGAAACAAAAGACGCTGCCATTTCTTTTATTAAAAAATCAGCTGGGAACAATCAACCATTTTTTGCATGGTATAATTCCACAAGAATGCATGTTTGGACCCATTTACAAGATAAATACAAGGAAAAAACCGGGCTCGGATTATATGCCGATGGGATGATTGAATTAGATGATATTGTTGGTGAATTAACCCAAACCTTAGAAGATTTAGGAATTGATGAAAATACCATTGTAATTTT
>JAUVDE010000193.1 GCA_030595485.1 Draconibacterium sp. | reverse complement strand
AGGTCCTGAAAAAGACAAAATAATTATTCAGACAAAAACCAAATACAATTCTGGAAATCCGCTGATTATTATTGACGGAGTAAGGTCTGACAAAGACATAAATGATATTGCCCCTGAAGATATTGCAAATATTTCGGTACTAAAAGATGCTTCAGCAATGGCAACATATGGTGCTGATGCAAAAGATGGAGTGATAATAATTACAACAAAATCGGCAGTAGTTAAAATAACTTCAGAACTTGAACTAAGAAAGTTTATAGCTCAAAAAATTAAGTATCCGCTTCGCCCACAAAAAGACAATATTGAGAATAAAACTCAAGTTTTTGTAAAGGTACTTAATAGTGGTGCTATCAATATTGTTTCAGAGAAACCCGTCAAAGGAGCAATTCATGTAGATGATGTTGTGGTAATTGGATATAAATCTGGCTCTGAAGAGAATGATTCCCCGAATGAAAAGCTTGATGATTACTCGAAATACTTCAGGACGGAAGTAAAACATGTAATTTACCAAATAACAAAATTGGATATTGAAGAATACAAAGGAAAAACAATTGCCATTAACGTAAAGTTTGTTTTGCAATAAATAAGAACCAAACTAAAGTTATATATACACCGGGTGACTTTGCATACAGCAAAACAGTCACTCGGTTTTTTTTGTACCTAAACCTATGTCTCTACTGATATCATTGAAGAGTTCGAGACCTTTCCGCAACTTAGAAATACGATTTCGGGTAGCCCTGAAAACCTTCCCGCAGTTTAGAAATACGAAATCTGGCGACCTTGAAACCTTCTCGCAGTTTAGAAATATGACTTCAGCCCTGCCGGAAACCTTCCCGCAGTTTAGAAACATAAAAGCCGGCAAGCATGAAATCGTCTCGCACTTTAGAAATGCACAACCAGGTAGGCTGAATATAGCTCTGCAGTTTTGCGTAACCCTTTCAGGCGGGGTAGAAAACCCCTCGCAGTTACGACATACAGTATTTGGCAAAGCAGAAACCTTCAGGCAAAAAAAGATGCCACCTGTTTGTTTACAGATGGCATCCTCTCAGTACTCGCTACTCGTGTCTCGAACTATTTCTTTGTAATAATTGCAGCCCAACCACCGCCGGGAGCCAATTTAATCTGAACAGTAGAGCTTGATGAAACATTTAACTCTGACTGTGCAAAGTCAGCAGCATGTTTGTCGGCGTTTATTCCATCTTTCCAAACTTTCATGGTGTAATTCCCATCGCCAAGGAAATCAAGTTTTAAATCCAGCGTACGTGCGTCCCAATCGGTCATTGCGCCAACATACCAAGTATCGCCCGAGCGACGTGCAACAGCAATATAATCGCTAACTTTTGCATCAAGCACTTTTGTATCGTCCCAAACTGAAGGAACTACCGATAAAAATTCCATACATTCCGGTTCTTTGTAGTAGTTCGATGGATTATCGGCTAACATTTGCAATGGGCTTTCAAAAACCACATACATTGCTAATTGGTGGCAACGTGTTCCAGGACTCATGGGCTCGGTAAACACAATACTGAAATTCTTTTTATTGGCGTTAATCATAGCTCCGGGTGTAAAATCCATTGCACCGGCAACCATTCGCGTAAATGGCAAAGTAACATTATGCTCCGGATCGGGGAAAGTCGACCACTTCGCATTTTCCAAACCTTTAACTCCTTCGTACGAAATTACATTAGGGTAAGCACGGTCTAAACCACTTGGTTTGTAGGCTCCGTGGAAATCAACCAATAATTCACGTTTGGCACATTCGGCAGCAATTTTTTCGTAAAAATTAACCATCCATTGGTCGTCGCGTTGCATAAAGTCCATTTTAATACCCTTAACTCCCCATTTCTGAAACTGATTAAGCGCCTCTTCCAATTTATCATCCAATGTTTTCCAAACTACCCAAAGAATAATGTCAACATTTTTCTCTTTACCATAATCTACCAACTCCTGAATATCGATATCTTTCTCCAGTTTCATAATATCGCCAAGCACATACCAGCCCTCATCCAGAATAATATATTCCAAACCGTATTCCGAAGCAAAATCAATAAAGTATTTGTAGGTTTTCGTGTTTACACCGGCTTCAAAATCAACACCGTAAATATTATTGGCATTCCACCAGTCCCAAGCTACTTTTCCGGGTTTAATCCAATCTGTATTTTCAAATTTTTGCGCTGGTCCAAGTTTGTAAATCAACTCGCTCTGTACCAAGTCGGCATCGTTTTCGGCAATAATCATTGCACGCCACGGAAATTCGCGTGGACCATTACATTCAGCAATATAATCGGCATATTTAGTTGGTTTTACATCGCGGTCGGTCAGTTGCTTTTCTTCTAGTACCACGCCTGCATATTTTCCTACCAAGGCCATTTCATTTTTATCGCAACCACGTAAATACATTCCGGGGTAATCCATCAGGTTCGATTCCGAAATGTAAGTTTTCACTCCGTTTCCACAATCAAGCAACAATCCAGTTGAGGCAAAACGTTCAGTGCCAATATTCGAAAGTTTTTCACGTAAATATTCGCGTTCCTGATGCGTGAACATACTTTCTTCTTCAGGAAACCAAAGCTCGTGGTCGGCCGGAAAAATAAAAGTGGCTAACTCGTTTTTAACTTTGTACGCTCCCTCTTTGGCAGAAACCCAGCGATAGGCAGCACCTTCGTCGTAAGCCCGAAATTCTAAGGAATATCCTTTAAAAGAAAGGCTTAGCACTTTGTAGTCATCCTGTATTTTGGCATATTTTCGCTGAATAACAGGAGTGAGTTCTTGCGAAACTTCGGTAGTTTTATCCTTTTTTACGTTGGCATCTTTTCCCCACACGGTACCATCGTTTAGCTCCATTGAAATATGAGACGGCGCTATAATTTCAGTTCCGTTTAAAAGCACCGAGTAGCTGATTTGCTCTTCAACAGTAACTTTTACTTGTATTTTTCCAGAAGGTGATTCTACCGTGTACTCTTTTGCCGAAAGACCAAGAAATAAAGTCATCAGCAGAAATAAAATTGTTGCTTTTAGCATCTTATTTAATATTTGTTTAACTATTTCAGTTTGTTTATAAAGATGCTAAAAATTCATATTATATCTATCTTGTAGGTAAAAATTAAAACAACTTAAGATGAAATCAATATTTGTGCTAATCCTTGTTATGGTACTTTTCTCAGACAGTTTATTGGCCAACGATTTTGAAAAAGATGTGTTTAAAACATCTAAAGGTAACCTTGAAATTACTTTTATTGGCCACGGCACTTTAATGATGGAGTTTAATGGGAAAGTAATTCATATCGACCCGGTTTCGTGGTATGCTGATTATACTGAAATGCCTAAAGCCGACCTAATTTTAATTACCCACGAACACGGCGACCACTTGGATGCAAAAGCAATTAAGTCCATTAAAACGGATAACACTGAGATTGTTTTAACTGAAATATGCAATGAAAAATACAAAGGTACAATCGTTCTGAAAAATGGAGAATCGGGCACTTTTGCAGGCCTAAAAGTAGAAGCAGTTCCGGCGTACAACATAAAACACGAACGAGCTCCGGGAAAACCCTATCACCCAAAAGGAAGCGGTAATGGATATGTGATTCATTTTGCAGATAAAACAGTTTATGTGGCAGGCGACACCGAAAACATTCCTGAAATGGCAGACTTAAAAAACATTGATATTGCTTTTTTACCCATGAACTTACCATACACCATGACACCTGAAATGGTAGCTAATGCTGCAGATATTTTCAAGCCAAAGATTATATATCCTTATCATTTTGGAAAAACAAATACACAGGAACTGGTGGAACTGTTAAAAGAAGAAAAAGGAATTGAAGTTCGAATTCGAAAATTGAACTAAAACAACTACTTTCGAAGCTCGAGAAAATTAAAAAATGAAGAAAAGTATAATTATATTCAGCATACTTATTGTGTGTGCCTGGAATTCAATAGCACAAGAAAAAACCTTTGACAGTTATAAAGCAATGGTTGCAGCTGCTAAGACTGAAATTGAACAGGTTTCCATCGACGATTTTCATAAAATGTATACCAATGTCTTAAGTATTGGCGGTTCCGATTTTGTTCTTATCGATATAAGAACTGAAGCAGAATACAATGAAGCATTTATTCCGGGAGCCTTTTTAGTGCAGCGTGGTGTATTAGAATCGAGATTAGAAAAGGACGCCGTTTGGGAAGCTTTTAATCATGAAAAGCCTAAAAAGACAGACACTATAATTTTATATTGCCGAAGTGGTAGCCGTTCGGCATTAGCTGCACTTACCTTAAAACAACTGGGCTACTCCAATGTGTTATCGTTAGATGATGGCTGGAGTGGCTGGAATGAGAAGTTCCCAAACCTAAAAAAGGTAAACTAATTAGTGCTTGTCTATAAACAACTACTTCGTTACGCTCGTCGCTAAAACAGTCATTTACGAAAAGGAAACTCCTTGATTTTCATGACTTCGCAAGCCTCGTATTTGAACTTTATATTTCAAACACCGACTTTATTGACAGACAGTAATTAATATCAGTGCTACTTAATCTTGCATACTCTTCCGGATTGAATATTTATTGTTTTTAAATTCTATATGGGAAATATCAAAGTCAAAATTTTCACCATCATTTAGTACCATTTTAGGTGAGAATTTTAAATGATGCTGTTTTACAATTTCTTTCCCTTTCAAATTCACAAATAGAAAAACGCCCGGGTTAATAATGTCGTGTAATCCGCCCGATTCGCAAACAATTGCTTTTTGAGGCAGCAACTGCTCTAAATACAAAAAAGCTTGTTGCAAATTCTCCTGTGCCGACATTACAAAATACACCTTTTGTGCACCTGCTTGTTTCATCAGCGAACTATCTTTCTGCGACAGCTGGTTTTCTTCAACAATCACAAAATCCTTTTGCTGAACAATTACTTTGTTGTTTTCAAGTGGATGAAAATGCGATGAAATTTTAACGCCAATAACTTCATTTGTTTTTGACAGGTGCTGAATAATTCGACAGGTCAAATAAGTTTTTCCAACATTCCGCCCATTTCCGGCTACCAGCAAAAAATTTGGTTTCGATTTTCTATTCTTTCGATTTGATAGATTCATTCTACAACAGTAAAAGTTTAAAACTGGCAAAAATCAAAACCACTGAAAGGGTATAACGCAAAACAATATTGCTAACCTTAAAACTACCCAAATAAGCGCCAATACTACCGCCAAGCACCGCTGCAAGTAGCATGTAAATAATTTCTGGAGCCAGTTCCACTCCTTGATAGATTTGTCCCAAAAGCCCGGCAATGGAATTTACCAAAATAAAAGCAGCCGAAACAGCAGCCGTTTGTTTTATGGTTCCCCACTTTAAAAGAATAATAATTGGACTTAATATTATTCCGCCCCCAATACCAATTAGTCCACTAAAAAAACCTAGAAATATGCCAATTACATAAGCGCCATATTTATTTATCGGACGAATCTCAGTCTCCTTATTCCGGGGCTGATAAACCATTCGGGCAATGGCAATCAGTAAAAAAACACCCAAAATAATTTTATAGGTTTTAGGATTTGCAGTAACAGCACCTCCCACAAATGCAACCGGAATAGATGTAATTATAAATGGCAGTAAAAATTTAAGTTTGAAATGCCCGTTTTTGTAAAAAGAGAATAGAGCAATTGACGAAACAAAGATATTGAGCACCAAAGCCGATGGTCGCATAACTTCGGGAGCAAAACTAAATAGGGCCATTAGTGCCAAATAGCCGCTTGCTCCGCCATGACCCACTGACGAATAAAGAATAGCTAACGAAAAAATGAGTGCGAAAAATAAAAAATCCATCACCTTTAATTTATATTTTTAAAGAAGACAGATTGTATAAAGCCGAACAATTCAACTTTATGCCTGACTCCTTTCCAAGTCATCCCAACAGCGTCGGGAATCGGGAGGATAATCTGTTTCCGGATTATCCCATTGGTTTATTTACCTGATAAAGGCCAATAAACTCGGAGACTAATTATTCAAATAATGAACGTGTTGCGACGAAGGTAAGTAAAATGGTGAAAGAATGATGTATTAAAATAAGTCAAAATAAGGTTAGCCAACATCACTAATCTTCAACAGCATCTCGATGTTTAGCAGCTTTATCTCTTTGCCTTCGGTTTCAATCAAACCATCATCTTTAAAATCTTTCATAACGCGCACTACACTTTCTGTTGACATTCCAGTAAGTTCGGCTAAATCGGAACGAGTTATGGGCAAATTGAACGCGTCTTCTTTAAAAATACGTTGCGACAGACAAAGTAAGATATCGGCTAAACGGCCATGCATTTGTTTATTCGTAAGACAATAAAAACGGCCGAAAGTTTGTACAGTATTTTCGTTTAAAGTGTTAATTATACGGTAAGCAAATTTTGGGTTTTCACGAATCATTTGCTTAAATAACTCAATATCTATCAACTCAACTTCCGAGTCGATATAAGTCGATGCCGAATATAGAAAGGTATTGTTATCATCGTAAATACTTGGCAAACCGATTAAACTATCGGGAGGTGCAATTTTAAGAATCAAATTTTTTGGCTTTCCTTCTAAATACACCTTAACCAAACCCGTCTTTAAAAAAATTATATGTGAAGCAAAGGAA